>NZ_JASOOK010000004.1:0-91117 GCF_030217725.1 Streptococcus sp. UMB1203
CCTTTCTCGGTTTTAGCTTTTATTCAACCCACTACAGTTGACAAAGAGCCCTTTTATTCAACCCACTACAGTTGACAAAGAGCCTCAAATGATGACTTTTCATAGGGAGCAAAAAACTGCCTCCTTTATATTTTAAACATTTAAATGTCTTTTTTAAACAGTTGATTAAAGAAACCGTCTGTGTTTTTAAGAAGTGCTTTGAATACTTTGGATTTCAAATTCTCAGTATTTGAGTAGTTTCCAGCTTTCTTGAGGTCTTCTGTGACAGCTTTGTCGAATAAGGCTTTCAATTCGTTATAATTGTGAATGGTTTGTCCATCAATTGTAATCTCTGTAAATCCTTTTTCAGCTCTGGCTTTCACATCATGATACCAATGTTTCTTCCAATCTTCAAGGTTTAAGAATTGGTTGTTTGAAACTTTTTTGATAATGAAATCATCACCCAATCTACCCTGGTTTTGTTTATTAGCTTCACCTTGGTATTTGCTAGATACATATCCGATAAATCCATTTTCATAGCCAAAGTAACCCCACATACGGAAGGCATTATGCTTGAATGATAATGAACCTGGAGCACCTTTGCTTGTATTACCACCATAAATACCAGCCATCATTTGAACATTAACATATGCTGAATTAGGCGTGAAGTCCTCTGGTCGGAATATACCATTACCTGGATTATTATGTTTGGTCATTAAATTATTATCAACCAAATCATCAATACTTGCCAATGGTTTAGTTTTCTCTCCGTCATTTAGGTCACGAACTTTATCCCATTGGTGTGGAGCAGTTAAATTATTTAAGCCATCAACATGTCTATCGACTCTGTCAATTTTCTTGAACCACTTGCTATTATCACCATTTAATTTTGGAATTACAGCATCTGCTTCAACATAATCCAACATCATTAACGCTTCATTGTAGTTCTTCATGTAGCGATCAATATCTTCACGAGTTTGAAGCTTATCAGGGTTATAATTGTACCATTGATTACCATCATTTTCACGATGATAAGCCATATTCAAACCTAAAGCGCCATATTCACCGTTTCCTGTCGATTTATCAGGTGTCTGTAACATACCTTGCGCATAGGCTTCGACGTCTGTACCTTGACGGTGTCTATGACCACCGAAGTAAAGCATTCTATCATTAACGTGTGTTGTTTCGTGAGTAAAGGCTGAAATACCAAACGGACTAATCATATTTGTTCCCATGAAATAAACTTGGTCATTATTATTAGGATCTGGGAAAATAGATGCCATAGCTCCCATATTCCAGTTGGTATTATGGAATTTCCAAGTTGGTCCATATAATTCACGAATAGGTGCAATTGGTTTATTGTTCTTATCATAACCCATACGATTTACACCTTCAACGTTATGATAGTTTTGGTTATCCCAAACAGGTGTCGGAACCCTATTTTGACTCTTGAGTAATTGGTCACGTACACTTGGCAATGCTAAACGTGACCAGAAATCAAGGTAAGTTTGTTGACCTTTCGCAACATTATCAATCTCTTTCTTAAATTCGTTTCTAGCTTCTTCTGTATACTTACCATATTTCTCAAAAGAGCTATAAGCCATTGTATTGTAAGTTGAAATCAAGAACATATGTGCATTCTTAAGCGTTAATAGAGGTAGGATCATACGATTATGAACACCATTGTTCAAACCATCAAATGCACGATGACGTTTGTTAGCAAAATCAGGATTCGTTGTTTGAGGTTCTGATACATATACATTCTTAGCCGCATGGATAAACCAATCATTTAAATCAGTATCGTTAGTAAAGAGACGCATGTTGTAATCTAAGAAGCCATGTAATTCAGCTTTACCAATAGTTCCACCAATCATATCACGATAAGCATCCAAAGTTCTGTCGCCCTTGATATTTCGCTCGCTTGATCCAATTCGAATCAAGAAATCAAGAAGGTCAACTGACTTACCATAGAAGTCAGGTTTAAACATCATCAAGTTCTTGATAGTCATATCCCCATACTTGATATCATAGTAACGATTAAGGTAAGTAAGAGCCATCACGATTTTAGCTTTATTTTCATCCACCTTCTTAACAAGTGCTTTCATAGCCGCTTCGTCACTATTTAATTGATGGTCAGCATTTTCAATCAAAGATTTGACCAATTTATCAAGATTAGCTTTCGTTTCAGCAAAACTTTCTTCGAGATAAAGGTCTCGGATATAACCGTTTTTACGTTCCTCTGTATTTTCTTCAGCTCTATCCCGATTACCCATCAAGGCACGTACTTCAGGAGAAATTAATTCAACAGTCGCTAACCTACCTTTAATGTTTTGAATCAATTGATTACGATTTTTATCAACCATGTTTGGTGTATAAACAATGTCACCCAATCCATCGATACTATACTCACGAACTTGCGCTACTTTAGACTCTTTTTGATGAACAGCTTTGATTTCTTTAGTCTTATCTGCATAGTGAATCATCACATGATCAATATCTGATAAATCCGTTACAAATTGTCCGTCTTTCATTCCTGTAACTGATAACACTTCTTTTGTCAACAAGTTTGAATCTTCAGTTAGTTTATTACCTTGGTTAACAATCCACTCTTTGTTGTAGAACGGTTGAAGCTTTTCAATGTTACGATATGCTAAATCACGTTCTGTTTTGTAGTCTTGAGTTGTCTTATACTCATTTTCACGAGAAGTCAACACATTCAATTTGTTTACAACAGGATTTTTAATCTCAAAGGTGTTAGCCGTAATACCGTATCCTTCAATTTTCTTATTCGCTTCTTCTGTTTTAATAGTCTTAACGTTCTTAGAACGTTTAAAGCTTGAAGTACCTGTGCTTACACCTTCAACAACGAAATCTCTATTCAATCGATTTCCTGAAAAATAACCGTCTTCTTCGTCAATGTTCTTAGAACCATAGAAGATTTCACCTTTGGTAACTTTCATCATAGAAACGTTGTCTTCTAGTAAACCTAGAACCCAGTTCGAACTGATAAATCCACCAACTTCAACAGGATTTTGAATATCAATCGTACCTTTTGCCACAGAATGGCGAATTGAACCTTCTTTACCAACAGTGTTGTTATCCATGCCGTTATCGGTTGTTGCTGCAATACCACCAGCTTTAGCTTTATTACCTGTAATATCGGCTTCAACATAGGCTTTATCTACGTTACCTTTCCAGATTTCACCAACAATACCAGCTACTTTCCAACCTTTGTCACCGAATGAATGTATTTTACCAATGAAGGCAACGTCATTCAATTTACCACCTTTGTCGAGTTTGTTAATAATACCAGCAACATTGTTATTGCCAACAACAGAACCTGTAACTTTAACTTTTTCAACAGTAGCATTCTTAACCATATTAGCAAGAGGTGCTACATTATCAGCCCAAGGCATATTGACATCAACATTACCTAGATTAATGTTTTTAATTGAACCATTTTCAACACGATCAAATAACGGTCGAGCGATGTTATGAATCGTGTATTGCTTACCATCGACACTTGATAAATGACCTTGGAATGTCCCAGGTACATATTGTTTACCAGCAGCAGGAACATTCGTAGCATTCAAATCGGCACCGATTTTAAACGTACCTTTCATGTCCGCTCTCATCGCCTCAACCAACTCTTTAAAGTTGTAGTAAACATTATCCGTTTTTGGTACAGGTTTTTCGAGGTAGTGAATATACTGATTACGAACCTTAGTTGGGTCTGTATGTTGAATCAAATCTTGAGCAGTTGCTGTAATTTTAAAAAGTTCTTTTTCTTTTTCAGTCACCAACTCAATCTTATCAACTGCTAAACGTGTTACTTTATTATCACGACTAGTGATTTTCAAGTACATCTTCTTCACATCTTCATCTGAAGGTTTTTCAGTCATGAAATCATTAGGTGTTTCAGTACCATCGTCATTTACCTTCACTAAATTAGTAGATGCGATATTTTTAATTTCAACTTTTTTCAAATCCAAGCGAAGTGGTTTCTCTTCTAATGTTGCAGTTTCTTCTCCCTTACCACGGTCATAGGTCATAGTGGTTTCTATCTTATAGTCCTTGTAGAATTTTAAATCTTCTACCTGCTTATCTAATTGCTCTGAAGTTAAATCTACTGTTTTGACAATTTCATTTCCATCTTTAATTGTCGCAGTAATTTTATTGATCTTGACTCCATCTGTATTAACCAAATGATAAGAAAGATTTGCGGAGCGGTCTAATACATTTGTATCTGTTCGCTCCAAAGTCAAAACAGGAGCCGTTTTTTCTTTAGGCTTTTCTTTTGTACCTTTTACAAGAATTTCAGGCTTCATTTCTTTCAAAATAGTTACTGTTTCAACTGGTTCACTAATTTTTTTGCCATGTAACTCTTCATAGCTAGTAACAATTTGACGTTCGCCATCCTCACCAACTTGTTTAATAGAATCATCGCCTATAAATTTGGTAGAATCAGATTCTTCTACAGTCGTTTTAGGAATAGTCTCTGTCCGGATATCGGTATGTAGAGAAGGCAATTCTTCTCTTTCTGGTGCAACTTCTGAAACTGTAGATATTGGTTCAGTATACTCTGGAATGTTGATAACAGGTGGCTCAATCAAGTTGCCATTTTCATCTACTCCTGTTGTACCTACAGGTTCAGTATATTCTGGTTTCTCAGCATTAGGAGCATCGTCTGGAACTGTGCCTACCGGTTCAGTGTATGCTGGTTTTTCATGAACTTCCGGTTCCCCTTTATCAGTTACAATAGCTTCAGGTAATGCTGGCTGAACTTCTGGTTCTCCTTTATCAGTCACAACAGCTTCAGGTAATGATGGTTGAATTTCTGGTTCCCCTTTGTCAGTCACAACCGCTTCTGGTAACGCTGGCTGAACTTCTGGTTCCCCTTTGTCAGTCACAACCGCTTCTGGTAACGCTGGCTGAACTTCAGGTTCGCCTTTGTCAGTCACAACAGCTTCTGGTAATGCTGGCTGAACTTCAGGTTCGCCTTTTTCAATTACAACAGCCTCTGGCAATTCAGGTTGAACCTCAGGTTCTACCAAATTACCATCAACTGGTGCTGTATACTCTGGTTTTTTATAAACTTCTGGTTCAACTAAATTACCGCCAATTGGAGCTGTATGTTTAGGCTTATCTGCTTTAGGCGCCTCGTCAGGAACTGTGCCTATCGGTTCAGTATATTCTGGTTTTTCATGAACTTCAGGCTCAACCAGATTACCACCAACTGGTGCTGTATGTTCTGGATTTTCAGCCTTAGGCGCCTCGTCAGGAACCATACCCACAGGATCAGTGTACTCAGGTTTTTCAGCCTTAGGCGCTTCATTATGAACACTTTGAATTTCAGATACTGGAACATTTTTTGTCCCCTCAGATTTATGTTGAATTTCTGAGATTACATCATCATCAAGAGGTAAGTATCCAATATAACGATATCCAGCAATTTGAACTACACCTTCATTACTTGAAGCTTTCAAAGGATTGCTTATATCAAGTGCTTGCATACTAGAAAGACTAATCAGTCCGATAGTAGTAACTAAGAACACACTACTAACTTTTTTCTTTTTATGAACCAAAAGAACTAAACTACCAATAGCTAATAGACCTAAAACTGTAAGCACAGAAGTCGAGGAACCTGTTGCAGGAAGAGCTTCCTGCTGATAAATAAGAGCATAGGTTGCTTCATTATCAGTAGGAATTCCTGCTTGAATCTTAGTTTGTTCTTCTTGTGTAAGAGCGCTTTTTTCAATGTAATGATAGGTAGAAGCATGAATGATTGACGGTGCAACCAAGACACTTCCGAGTAACACCGAACCAACAATCCCACAGATTTTTCGGATCGAAAATCGCTCTTTTTTAAATAATGACAAGTGTAATCACCTTCTTTAATTTTATTTTTTTAATAGTAAACACTATTTTTTATTCTCAAAAATTGAACTTCTAAAATCATTAGTTTGATCTAGATAAGCTTTAAAGATTGCTCTCTTCAATTTATGAACTGCACTATCAGTCTCTGGATTATAGTTATCCCAATGAGTACCTTCTGCATCTTTACGGACAGCTTCATTCATTAGTTTCTGCAACTCATCTATACTACTTGTGGTTTTTGTTGCAAAGCTTGTCCACGATTTACTTGTATCCTTAAAGGTAACTTTGTTCAATTTATTGAACTTAGTTTGACGCTCTGCATACATAGCCTTTTTAAAATCACTCCAAGTGTGGTATTGACCATTAAATAATTTCTGAAGTACTAATGTATCTGTTACTAATCCTTTGGTCTTACCATATGAGGTAATCGTTTTATTATTTTCCCTAGCATCGGGTTCAAATTGATTTGAAATATATGGTACCATACCATCTTTAAATCCTTTTGCAGCTAATAATTCAAACGCCATACGACGTCCCATTAAATCACCCGGTGTTCCTTCATTATTACTTAAAGCTGCGTATATTGGTGAAAATAGTTTAATTGTATAATATCCATTTCGTTTAAAAGTATTATCGTTGTCATTTTCGTATCCTCTTCTAGTAATAACATCATTTTCAATTAGACTATCAAATGAATTTAACTTATTAAGCTCTTCAACTGTTAAGTAACGAACAACATTAGTTGCATAAACCTTACTTCCATCTGGATCTGTTTCAAATTTATTTTCTATTTTTCTCAATAACTCGTTTTTCTTATCAATCTCTAATTTAACAACTGCATTACCTTCTAGATATTCTAGCATATAAATTACATCAAACATATTATGCATATATTTTTGCAAATCTTCTGCATTATTAAATCGTTTTGTAGGATCTTTTACCTGAAGTCTAGTTGGATTTTCTGCTTCTTCATACTTCAATATAGAGTTAATCGTAATAGTAGGATCGTATGGATGATCAGGAGCTTGTAACAATCCTTTAGCATAAAACTCTGGTCCAAGTCCATTCCTTCTTCCATATCCTCCAAGATAAATTTCTCTATCTGAGTTATGCGTCATTTCGTGTGTATAAGTTACCGCACCATCTTTATCAAGCATACGATATGCCATATAGTAGAATGCATCCCCCGTAGCATATGCTCCATTAGAATTATGAACAACATTATTTCCTGCTGGACCGAAGAAGTGTTTTATTGCTGGATGATCAGTTTCAAAAGTTGCTTGGTATGTATCTTTATCTTCTTTTTCATCTGTACCAAATCTAAATGCATCATAGACTAGAACACTTCTATATAATTTTTCTTTATTTTTATCATCTAGTATTTTATACCAGTAATCATAGTGATCTCTGAATCTAGCAGCCGCTTCTCTAGCTTTTGCCTCAACATAGTCATTTAAATTATTTCCTGCTGGATGTTCTTTACTTCTATATCTATCATAAGCACCAAATCCTATAGTCGAAATGTTGGCTATAATAAACACCGATTTTTCAGGTAATGTTAATAGCGGCAAGACCATACTTGGGTATTTCCAAGATGGGCTAGTTAATCTATCATATACCCCTATAGATTGCGGAGTGCCTGCTTTTGATTGTTTATCACTTACCTCTTTAATCGTAGATTTTTCTTCTACTATATAGGCTTTAGTTTGTTCTTTAAACCACTCGTTATTGGTTTTATCTGGCACGAATGCTTGTCTATATTTTTCTAATGCATCAAATAAATTATTAGTTTTATAATTTTTCGCTAATAAAACATTATAAGTTATAACATTATTTTTCGCTAGTAAATTATTATATCCAGATTTACCTAGTTCGATAACATTATCTAACGCTGAACTATTTGATTTACCGAAGAAATCCAAGTGGTACATGATTAAATCTTTCGCTTTTGTATCACCATATTTAAAATTGTACCAACGCTCTAAGTATGTTAATCCTAGAAGTAAAGCTTCCTTATTATTTTTAATTTTTTCGATTACATAATTATCTATTGTCTTATTGTTATTTTCCACTATTGCAGCATCTGCAGTAAGTAGTTTTGTTAAACTGTCTCTCAAATCATGTTTAGTAGTATTGAATTGATCTTCTAAATATAACTCCGTTAAACTAACATCCTTAGAAACATCTAATACTTTTCTAATTGCGTCTGATTTGTATTCTACACTATTTAATGCTGGTAATACTTCATCTAAAATATTATTATAATTGCGAAGTAATGTATTCGGTGTATAAATTAAGTTTGTACCGCCTATTCTATACTCTGCTACATTTGAAAAATCATTTTGATATTCTATATTTTTTGTCTCTGATGTATTGTCCGCGTAATATAGTAATAGTTTATTTATACTTGATTTGTATTTGTTAATATCACTAATTACTTCATTATCTTTCATTGGAACAACTGATAATAATTCTTTATTATAAAGATTACTACTTGACTCTACTAAATTCCCGTACTTAACTATTGTTTCTCTATTATAGAACGGTAATAGTTTTTCTATATTTTTATATACTTTTTCTTTTGATGAATCAGCATTCTCAAGATTTCTATAGTCAGTTACATATCTAGAAGATAAATTAAAGTCTTCTGTTTTAATAGTATTCTTAGTCGCAAAAGCAGCTTTTTTCTCTCTAATATGTGCGTCTTCTAATACCTCTCCTCTTTGAACAACAGAATCCTTAGTTAAGATTTCATCATCTTCTGGTACTACGTTCACAACCTTATTATTTTTGTTGCTATAAACAGAAGTTGCTTTCATCCTAGTAAAGTCTTTACCAGTTATAGCATTACCGTTCGTAATATCAACATCACTTAGTACATTTAATAGTTTTCCAGATTTTTCTAAACCATCCACTGGATCCCAAAGGTCTCCAACTACACCACCTACATAAGCAAAAGGTTTAACATTATTTAGTTTCCCTTCAGCATAACTACTGCTTATCACAGCATTATCAATTACTGCACCAGCTATTCCGCCAATAGACTGATCACCTTGCGTTGCATTCGTCGCCATATCGATAGATGCAATCGACTTATCTATTAATGCTCCCGAACCTGAAAGTTTACCTACTAAACCTCCAATCTGATAACTAGCTACTGTTTTATATGTATTAGTTATTCTACCTGTATAGCTACTGTTAGAAATAGTAGAATTATTAACTTGTGATACTAATCCTCCTATTCCACGTTCACCAGCTATTGCTCCAGCAGCATGAACATTATCAATATGGGTATTGCTATTCGCTTCTTTTGCAAGTGTTGCAGTATCATCTTTTGCAGAAATATTAGCATCTTTTAGTGAAAGGTTTTCTACTGTAGCACCATTTAATCCCCCAAATAATGGTTTTTTCAAATTATAAATAGCGTAATACTTATTACTATTTTGACCTATTAGTGTACCGTGGAATTCATTTTTCACATAACTTTCTTGACCATCTGGAAGTTCGACTTCACGAGCATCCATAGTTGCTCCTAAACGGAATGTACCATTAGGATTGCTATTCATTGCATCTACTAAATTTTTAAATGATGTATAGACACCAGTTTCACTTTGCTGAGTTTTTGGTAAATAGTAAGTATAATTTTCTAATACATTATTATTTTCATGATGTATCAGATTATTTGCACTTGCTACTATTTTATAAACATCTCTATTATCTTTATTAGCATTAGTAATGCTTGTAACTGGTAGCATCACATCTTTAAAGTTCTCTGATTTAACTTTCATGAAGTAATTTTGTGGGTCATTTGGTGCAGAATCTAATGAAGTTACATGACGATACTTATCACCTTCTTTTGAATATAGTTCTACAGAAGATATATTTCTAAGCTCTAATTTCTTATTAACGTCTTCTTCTTTAACATCGTCTTTTTTCTCATCTTTATGACGTTCTAGTGCATCATATGTCGGAGTAATTTCTTTACCATTTATAATACTTCTAATCCAGTCTAATTGTGTTGGAGATAATATTAATCCTCCTGAACGGTTCTTAGCACCATTTTGGTGGACACCAATAACTTCACCATTAGCATTAAATATTCCTCCACCACTCATACCAGGTTTTCCACCTTGATATTGAACACCGTAGGTATTATTCGCATATTTTTGCTCCATTTCTACTGTAGCATCTTTTAAGTGCGTATATTCCCCACCTGGATATCCATGAACATTTAGTTTGTCATTAAGATTTACTTTAGTATAATTTTTAACTAATTCTACATGTTCTCTGCCAGTTGTTTCAGGTAGCTTAACCACTGCTAAATCATAGATAAATCCTTTTGGATAATCTTTTTGATTATAAAAATGAATATCCTTAGCAGTAAATCTTCCTTTTCGCCCATCGGGAGTTACCCATTCATATGTATTTTTGGTTTCATCCCCTATGAATTTACCTGTAGTATTATCAGAAGAATTATTAATGAAATTATGAGCTACTGTTAAAAGTACATTTGGTGCAATAAAAGTAGCTGATCCCACTCCAGTTCCCTTCGTCGAATCTGTAATAAAGGTCATATTAATTAACGCACTAGATTTTTTCTGAATACTCATTTCTTCTGGTGTATTAGTATTTTCATTATTTGGTTTAGTCTCTTCTGTACTTGGTTGTTCAATACTTCCAGAATACTCTCTAGTTGGCTCTACTTTCTCCGGCTCTACTAACGCTCCAGCTTGTATACCCGTATATTCTCTCGGAGCTTCCACTTTCTCAGGCTCTGCTATTGCTCCAGCCTGTACTCCTGTGTATTCAGGTAGCGGTGTTACCTGCTCTGGCTCGACTATTGCTCCAGCTTGTATCCCTGTATATTCTCTTGGCGCTTCTACTTTTTCTGGTTCTACTAACGCTCCAGCTTGTACTCCTGTGTATTCTGGAAGTGGGGCTACCTGTTCAGATTCACCTTTATCACCTACTACCGCTTCTGGTAAAGCTGGTTGAATTGCAGGTTCGCCTTTTCCCGTGACTAAAGCTTCTGGTAACTCTGGCTGAATTGCTGGTTTGTCTTTATCGCTTACAACTGCTTCCGGTAAAGCTGGTTGAATTGCAGGTACGCCTTTGTCACTTACTACAGCTTCGGGTAACGCTGGCTGGACTGCAGGCTCACCTTTGTCGGTTACTACAGCTGCTGGTAGTTCAGGCTGAATTGCGGGTTCAACAATAGCTCCAGACTGTACTTCCTTATGTTCTGCATCAGTCTCAGGTTGTTCCTTTATAACTTGAGCTTTTTTAGTACCTTTTTCGACTATTCTTGTAACAGGCGCAGTCGTTGAAGTTGAAACAATTTCTCGAGAAACTTCTTCCTTGTTTACAGAGAATATTCTTATGATTTCAACTTTCTTACCTAATTTACCTTCTTGTTTGACTCTTACAGTTCCTTCGGCTAAATCAGGATTTTCTTGAATTTCTTCTTGAAAATCTATTTTTGTTTCTATAGTTTCGTCACGATATAAGAGTTCAGGTTTATTCAACTGACCTGATAGAACTTCATCCTGTGGATTTAATGTATTTACCCCAGTCTTTTCTTTTGGAGAAACTTTCTCGTCTTTCTTCGTCTCTAGATTCTTGTGTTCTGCCAACTGTGCTTGAGAATCTGAAGATTGTTTCTCTTCTTTTCTTGGATTCGTTAATTCTGTAGAAAGAGGTTTTTCAACTACTTGAACTTCTGTCGGCTTAGTTGAAGAAACAGGTGTTTGTTCCTGAATAGCTTGTACTGTTGATGGATTCTCTACAAAATTCGGTGTAACACTATATTCCACCTTTTGTTGTTTTGTAGGAGTGGCTACGGATTTCTCTTGATTATTTACTTTAGACTCAGAAGTCGTTTTTCCCTCTTTGATATATCCAATATATGTGTAACCTGAAATGTCTTTAGGAAGAGGCAATTTTTCTCCAGAAGTCAATTCATAGTCCGTATTGTAATTTAGCAAAAGATTATTTTCTAAAGCATGAGCGGATACAAGAACACCGTTTCCTATTCCTGCAACCAATACTAAATGTAATGCCGTTTTATTCTTAACTTTTTTCTTAGAAACGGCAAAAATTAAAATTCCCAGAGCAGCTAAGCTAGCACCAGTAACTAGGGCTTGCATCTCATTCTTGCTTCCAGTATTTGGCAATTCTCCCAATTGATTTTGGGAATTTAATTTATAAACAAGATAATAAGTCTCATCATCATTCTCCGTGTATGTCGGAATATCATAGACAAGTTGCTTCTTTTCATCTGATGATAGCTCTGACTCTGTCACATATTTATAGTGAACACCTTTAGTCTCTTGAGCCTCTACAGATGAACTACCTAATACAGACATAAAAAACAAACTTGAAATCGTAGCAGATACAAGTCCTACTGATAATTTTCTAAATGAAAAACGCTGCTGTTTTTCACCAAAATACTTTTCCATGATTCCTCCTTGAAATAAAATTTATATTTATGTTACGAAGGCCTTTAATATATTAGTGTATTATCTATAAAAAAGGCACCACACTTTAATTATACTCTTAATTTACCAAAAAGTCTTAAAATTGCGTTACGTTTTCATACTTTGTTTTATATATAAAATACGAAGGAGCAGGGTTTGCCATTTCCTATTTTCTCTTTTTGGATAAAATGTAACCTACCATGGAATTTCCACGGTAGGTGTTACTTATATCACTAATCGTTCTAAAAATGGTTTGAGGCAGTTGAGGAGAATTCCTTCTATCCAGCTTTCTTGTGCTGAGGATAGATGTTCTGACTGGAGACTTTCTTTTAGAAAATCTCGGACTTGTTCTGGTGCGATTTCAAACTCAAAAGCTTTCATTTTATAGAAAAAGTCGAGCAGATGATCTGACAGATATTCAGTTGAAAAGGGAACTTCTCCACTTTTTCGATATTCTAATAAGAGTCGAGCAAATCTGGCTTTTTCTTCAGGAAGCTCACGAAAATAGGAATTGAGGAGCCAGGTCTGCTTCTGTTTTCTTTCAATTGGATCCTGACTGGCAATTCGTTGGTCTTTTTCCAACTCTTTTTGGTATTGTTTGGCCTTGATAGCCCGTTCTGTCCGATTTTTACCAAAAAGAATTTTCTCCCACTTGCGTTCTTCTTGAGTTAGGGTCTCTGTAAAGCCAAAGTAATCTTGATAGGCACGTTCCGCTGGGCCCATGGCTAGAACTAGATTGTCTGCATATTGTTTGGCGATTTTATCCCTCTTCCTGCGCTCTTTCTCTGCCTGGATACGGAGTTCTTGTTCGTAGTCAATTTTCTCCTTGCCTAGCTTGACAAGGTAGAGTTGGTCATCTGATTTGCCAAGTAAAAAGGGTTTGATGCATTTTTCAAGGACTTCTTCCATCCGAGCCTTTTTCTTTGGCTCTGCCTTGGTCCAACTTCCTCCTTGAAAGACTTCTAGGAAGAGCTGGTAGTCTCTCTCAGGTGAGAACTGATTACCACGATTGGGTTTAAAAACACCTTTTTCCCAGAGCCACTTTAGAAGACGCTCGTCAAAGTCACTTTTATTGACCTTGATTTTCTCCTTTTTCTGGGCTTTTCTGGTCAGATTTTCAACCTTTCTGAGCAGTTTTTCTTCCTCTTCCAGTTGCTGGTCAAGGGTCAATCGATGAAAATGACGAACACAGTCGCTACCAATCGGAAAGAGGCGTTGACCTGTGACGCCGTTAAAGAGTTCGTAAGCGTACTTGATGGCATTTCCACAGACACAATTGCTACGGCCGATACCGTTAAAAATCAAGGAAACTTCATTCCATTCCTTGGTAGCTTGTTCCCAAGTATCAGCTTTTGAAGCCTGTAAAACCGCATCATGTAGGGATTTTCTAACTGGAAGTGTCATGAGGTCTCCTTTCTAGATTATACTTTTACAACTTGAACCTCATCTTTACCGAGTAAAATCAAGTATTTTTCAATATTTTCAATCGAATAGGCTCGAGATAAAGCCTCTCCGTATAGGGCTAACTGACCACGATAACGGTCTATGAGTTGACTTGGTTCATCATAGCGGTCTGTCTTATAGTCGAACAGAACAATTCTGTCCTCGTAAAGCAGATAGCCATCAAGGATACCACGGACAACAAAGTCTTCCTGACTCTTTTGGTCTCGTTTGAGCATGGAGAAAGGTTGCTCGCGATAAAGATGGTTGGTATTAGAGAGAATTTCCTGACCGAGTGCTGTGTCAAAGAATGCAAGAATTTTAGCAAGATTGATCTTGTCTCTAACAGCTGGACTGGTTTGAACTTGTTTGAGAGTTTCTGTCAGGCTAGCAAGGGTTGGTTGCTGGCTGAGATCCATTCTCTGCATGAGTTCGTGGGTGGCACTACCAATTTCAGCTCCTGTTACCTTTTCTTTGGTTGAAAAATCTGGCAAATCAAAGTTGATTTTCTTGTCTACTGACTGGCCTTGACCTGCAATCTCGACCCCCTCCATATCCATAACTGGTTCGTAGAATTTTTTAATTTGACTTGGGGTCTGAACACTAGGAAGTTCAATGGCTGAACGGTGAAGAGTATTATATACTTCCACTTCTTTCAGCATTTCAAGAGCTTCTTTAATAGTTTCAGACTGGCGATTGTCTGTTTGGGAGCTATCTTGTAGAAGGCTTTTGTTTTCCAACTCTCCGATAGCTTCTTTAGTCAGCTGATCTTCTCCAACAAAACGATAACTAAAGTTGAGATTGTCTTTGGCAAACACTTTGCTGATAGCCCAAAGCCAATCTTGGAAATTCTTGGCTTGAAGTCTAGTATTGCTATTTAGTTTTCCATTTTTAGCTGCTGGATATTCCTTGGCTTCCAGTTTTTCACGAGAACCCTTACCGACAAGATAGAGCTTTTTCTCAGCCCTCGTCATGGCAACATACAGTAGACGTATCTGCTCTGAATAGCTTGCCAGCTGCAGTTCTTCCTCATTCTGTCTATAGGTCAGGCTAGGAATGGAGAGTTTGATGGTTTTAGGATAGTAAGCTTCCACTGCTCCTGTATCCATCTTGGCAATATACTTGACACCAAGACCATTCTGACGGCTGAGAATGACTTCTGACATAGAGTCTTGCTTGTTAAAGTCTTGATCCATATTGAGAATAAAGACGTAAGGAAACTCCAGCCCTTTACTCTTGTGGATGGTCATGAGCTCTACTGCATCTTTTGGCGGTGCGACAGCCACGCTTGCCAAATCGTGCTGAGCTTCTAAAACTTGGTCAATCATACGAATAAAACGCGACAAGCCTTTGAAATTGCTCTTTTCAAACTGGTCAGCTCGCAGTGCTAGGGCATAGAGATTTGCCTGTCTAGCAGGACCATTTGGCAAAGCTCCAACATAATCATAATAAAAGCGGTCGTTGTAAATCTTCCAAATCAAGTCATAGAGGGAGTGCGTTTTGGTATACAAGCGCCAAGAAGCCAAGATATCCATGAATTGCTTTAGTTTCTCAGCTAGAGATGTGTGAATCAAGCCTTTTTGACTACTTGCCAGTTTTTGTGCATTGACCAGTTTCTCATAGAGATTTTCTTGGACTTTATCCTCTGCTTTCTGAAGGGACAAACGTGCTAGCTCATCCTCGTCAAAGCCAAACATAGGAGACTTCATAAGGGCAACCAAGGCATAGTCTTGAAGAGGATTGTGAATAACACGAAGGGTGTCTAGCATGACTTGTACTTCTAGAGATTGGAGATAGTTGTTTTGCTCTCCGTCGGTTTTGACAGGAATTCCGTACTCAGACAGGGCGAGGAGAATCTGGTCATTACGACTGCGACTGGAGGTCAGAAGGGCGATTTCTTTAAAGGCAACACCTTGTTCCTTATGGAGTTTAAGGATTTCCTTGATAACTAAGCGCATTTCACCTGTTAGTTTCGTTTCTGTTTGACTCTCTTCTTCCTCACCTGTATCGTCCTTGTCATAGAGGAGAAATTCTGCCTTGTTTTCTGGATTAGGAGTCAGTTTGGTATTGGCAAAGACAAGCTGGTGCATGTTATCATAGTTGATTTCGCCAACCTCTTGGTCCATAAGTCGTGCAAAAACATCATTGGTTGCTGACAGCACTTCTGAACTACTACGGAAATTTTCTTTGAGGAGAATGAGCTTGCCCTCTTTTGGATTTTGCACATAGCGTTGAAATTTTTCATTAAAAATCTGCGGATCTGCCTGACGGAAACGATAGATAGATTGCTTGATATCCCCCACCATAAAGCGATTGTGGCCATTAGAAAGTAATTCCAGCATCCGTTCTTGAATATGGTTGGTATCCTGATACTCATCGACCATAACTTCGTGGAAGCGCTCCTGATAAGCCTCACGAACTTGTGGGAAATTCTCTAAAATCTCAATGGTATAATGGCTAATATCAGCGAATTCAAAGGCATTTTCCTGACGTTTACGTTCACGATAGGCCTCTACAAAATCACTCATGAAAGATTGGAAGGTCTTAGCTAGTTTCCAAGTGTCTCCATGATAACGTTCTTGATAGTCGAGAATGGTTATCTGGTCTGCTAGTTGTCCTAGTTTTGCAATCTGGGATTTTCTTTCTTCATTGTAGGCATCGGCCAGTGGCTTCAAATCAGCCTTGCGACTGGCATTGGTCAGAGCTCGACCGTTTTTCTCTTTCGAAATTGCGACAATACGCGCAAGCACTGCTTGATAAGCCTGACTATCGGACTCCTGATTTAGGGAGCCAATTTCATCCAGAATCAGCTGAACATTTTCTAAATAGGCTGCCTTTGGAAACTCCTTGGCATCATTATCCAGATGATAACGGAAGAAACTTTCCAAGTCCCAAAGGGCTTGCTGGATTTTCTCAGTCAGTTTTTCTTTTTCACTGGTAAAATCAGCTTTTTCAAAGCCTTTGAGAAAAGATTCACTTAACCATTTCTGAGGATTACTGGTGGATTGGAGAAAGTCATAAATTTTATAGACTTGCTGGCGCAGACCCCGTTCATCTTTTCCACGTCCAGCAAAGTTTTTTAGCAAACGACTAAACTTTGCTTTCTGTATTCCTTGGTAATGGGCTTCAAAGACCTCATGGAAGACTTCGTTTTTTAGAAGAAGTTGCTCGCTTTGGTTTTGTAAAATACGGAAATTAGGCGCAATATCAAGCAAATAGCCATGTTTACCAAGGAATTTTTGTGTAAAAGAGTCCATGGTACCAATAGCCGCGTTGGGTAGGTCTGCCAACTGGCGACCCAAGTGTTGTTTGAGGTCAACGTCATCGCTTTCTTGGATTTGTTGGCTGATTTTTTTCTCCAAACGTTCTTTAAGTTCAGTCGCAGCCTTGACGGTAAAGGTTGAGATAAAGAGTTGAGAAATTTCGACACCACGCGCTAATTGGTCCAGAATACGCTCGGCCATGACAAAAGTCTTTCCAGAACCAGCCGATGCTGAAACGAGGATATTCTGACCAGAAGTGTAGATGGCTTCGATTTGCTCGGCAGTTTTCTTCTGTTCCTTGCTCGAACTCGCTTCTGCTTCTTGCAAGTTTTGAATTTCCTCCTCAGTTAAAAAGGGAATAGGCTTCATCGATTCAACTCCTCTCTTATTTTTTCAAACCAAGCTTGCTTGAGTTTTTCTCCGACCAGACGCTTGCCGTCAGCCAAGTCTAACTTCTCTAGGAAACGGGCTTGGCCCAAGTGGTAATTGGCTTCAAATCCTGTGATGGCTTGATGTTGCTGAACATACGGTGCAATATTTCTGCCATTTTCAGTATAAGGGTTAATGGCGAACTGACCTTCTAAAATTTTCTCAGCTGCTTTCTTGTAAAGATGGGCATTGTAGTCCAGTAGGAGCTGGAATTCCTCGTCTGTCAGCTGATTGGCCTTGTTTTTATTGTAAAATTCGCCTAAATGACTACTTTCTTTCTCTAAAAAGAGGCCTTGGTATTTCATTGACTTGCTGGCTTCTACTACCGCTCCTGCCAAACTCTTAACGGTCAAGAGAGATTGGACTGGTTCAGCCATTTCTAAGTACATGGCTCCGAAAAAGTTCTGTTCCCCTTGTCTTTTTAAGGCAGCTAGATAGGTTGGCAACTGGGAATTGAGCCCATTAAAGAAATGAGGAAACTGGAACTGAGTTAGACTAGACTTGTAGTCTACTACTCCTATCGCCCCATCAGCTTTCAATCGATCAATGCGGTCAACCTTACCTCGTACAAAGACACTGCGCCCATTATCCAATTGAATAAAGGCTTGCTCTTTCCCACCGAAATTTGCTTCTTCTTTGATGGTTTCGATGGCTGGATTATGGCGGAGAATGTGACCAGTCGTCCGCGCAACATCAAGCAGAACTTCCTTGGTAAACTGGGCTTCCAAACTTTCTTGATATATAGCTTCAAATTCCCGTTCCTGACTGGTTTCGTGGATAGCTTGTTCCAAACGTTGGTCAAAGGAATCTTCGTCAGGCAACTGCAAGGCACGTTCAAATATACGGTGCAAGAAATTTCCGTGACTACGAGCATCCGGACGTAGGCGCAATTCCTCCTGCAAGCCTAACACGTAGCGGAGGAAATAACTGTATTGGTTCCGGTAAAACTCCGTCAAACCAGATGTAGACAGGTAAAATTCCTGTTCAGCAGGATAGAGAGCCTGTAAGGTGTCCTTGGTCAACTGCTTACTGCTTGGGCTGGTTGGAAGGGCTGGATTTTCCAGACCTTGCTGGTCTAGTTTTTTACCCATGACACGCGCCAGAACCTTAATAAATGTCAAATCTTGCTCAGTCTCACTCATCTCGCCCTGCTGGTGATAGGCAACCAGACTAGACAAAAGACTGTGATAGGACCCCATATCTTCCTTAGACAGCCCTTTGTGATTCTTCCTCTTCTCTTTCCGACTAAATCCAAAATGGACCAGCTCTTGAAGATAGGCAGATTCTTTGCTTTCGCTTTCATTAAAAAGGCTTGGAGCCGACAAAACTAACTGCTTACGGGCAGAATTAACCAAGGAAAGCATAGTATAGCGATTTTTCTTGAGATTTTCACTGCTAGCAATCAGCAATTGCGCCCCATCTTCTGTCGCTTGGTTTAGGCTCTGTCTCTCTTCATCTGTCAAAAGACTGGTGTTTTGAGAAATTTTTGGTAAATTGTCCTGAGTTAGACCAATGGCGTAGACAAAGTCAGCAGTCAGTGGTGCAATCAAATCGTAACTCTGCACCAGAACTGTGTCTACTGTTGCTGGAATAGTACGATACTGAGATAGGCTCATACCGGAATGAAGCAAGGACAAGAAGTCCTCCAGACTAATTTGTGAACCAGCAAAAACAGTCGCAAATTGTTCTAAAACATGACAGAATGCCTTCCAAACTTCGGCTTGTCTTTCCTGTTCAAGAGCTTCCATTCTAGCTGTCAAATTTTGCAGTTGCTTGGTCACCGCTCCTTCTTTTAGAAAGCTATTCCACTTTTGCAAGAGATTTTCAGCCTTCTGCTTTCGGCTGGTAAAGAGAGTCTCAAGAGGGGTTAAAATACGCAAACGAAGAGCATTTAAACGTTCCAAATCAAACTTTCCATGGTGGGACTTGGTGAAGGTTTGCTGAAAGGCTGGCAAGCCATTGATGCCAAGATAGCGTATATATTGCTCAAAAGCATCAATATCCGCCTGACTAAGGTCGGTATACAAACCAGTTCTGAGAAGATTAATCAAATCTTCCTGACGGAAACGATAGCGTTTTAAAGCCAATATAGACTCGACAAACTGTGTCAAGGGATGATGCGCCATAGCTTCGCTTCTACCAAGATAAAAAGGAATCTGATACTGGTCAAAAATAGTTTTCAGCGATAACTGGTAAGAAGCCACATCACCCAAGAGAATACGAAAATGCTTGTAGCTCAGGTCTGGATTGGCATGTAATTTCTGACGGATGCTACGGGCTACTAGCTCCAACTCCTCCTTTTGCGTCAAGCAAGACCAGATTTGTAAGTTTTCACGGTCTTTCTCATCGACATCCAAAGCGAGTTCTGAAAAGTCATAAGAAGACTCCAGCAAACGAGAGGCCTTGTCAAAACTATCCATCTGCTCATGAGTTTGAGAACAATCCAGAGCAGGAGTTTGGTATTTAGAGGCTAGATAATGGAGAAACTCCACACTGGCTTGGTAGAGATTGCCTTCAGCGAATGGACTGGTATAAGCTTTCTTACTAGCATAAACCCCAATGACAACCTCAACACCCTTGCCATGAAGTAGGTCCACAATTCGCTCTTCCTCAGCAGAAAAACGGGTAAATCCATCAATAACCAAGGCGATTTGAGTAAAATCACTACTTACCTTGTCATTCTCAATAGCCTCAATCAAATGGGATAACTGACTTCCCTGAGCTAACTGCCCTTGGTTAAGATAGGCCGTTACTTTCTCAAAAATCAAGAGTAAATCGGCCCTCTTGTCCTCATCTGTCAAACTCTCCAAGTCCAAAAAACTCATCTGAGCTTTGGTCATCTCGTGATAAAGATCAATCAACTGCTGGATAAATTGAGGATCCTGCTTGATGGCACCGTATACTCGTAAGTCTTTGGGATCAAGTTCGGCAAGGCATTTGTAAAAGACCATCCCAAGACCGATGTCATCTAGACTGGTTTTGGCAGGCAAATCATTCAAAATCAGGTAACGAGCCATCTGCGCAAAGCGCGTGACGGTAATCGCAAAAGAAGCCTGCTGGGACAAGCATTCCAGCACGGCACGTTCCTTTTCAAAAGAAAGAGAGTTAGGAGCGATATAGAAGATCCGCTTACCAGCAGCAACTAGCTCTTCTGCCTCTCTGGTTAGAATTTCTGTCAAAGAAGTCCGAATATCAGTATAAAGTAATTTCATCTCTGCCTCGTTGCAATTTTCATTACCTTTTATTATACCATGATTAGCCCAAAGATTCCTCCTCCTTTCCTCTAAAATATGCTATAATAATAACAAAAGATAAAGAAGGAAGTCTTATGATTAAACTACTAGCCTTGGATATGGACGGAACCCTCCTCAATGAAGACAAGGAAATCCCACAAGCTCACATTACTGCTATTCACCAAGCTATTGAAAAAGGTGTCAAACTGGTTCTCTGTACGGGTCGCCCGCTTTTCGGCGTCCTTCCCTACTATAAAAAACTGGGACTTGACCTCCAGAACGAATATGTCATTGTTAACAACGGTTGTTCAACTCACCAGACCAGCGACTGGGGACTAGTTGACTGGCAAGAACTTAGTCCAGCTGACATTGAATACCTCTATGACCTAGCTGAAAAAAGCGATGTTCAGTTGACTCTTTTTGATGAGGAACATTATTTTGTCCTCGGTGGTAAACCAAATCAAATCATTGAAAATGATGCTAAACTAGTCTTTTCAGACCTGACTGAAATTTCCCTTGAGGAAGCGACTAGTGGTAAGTACCGGATGTTCCAAGGGATGTTTTTGGGTACAAAAGAGCAAACTGATGATTTTGAAGAGCGTTTTTCTGAAGAGCTTTGCCAACGTTTTAGTGGAGTTCGTTCGCAGCCTGTCATTTATGAAGCTATGCCACTTGGAACGACAAAGGCTACTGCTCTTTCACGACTAGCTGAGATTTTGAAGATTGATTCCTCAGAAATTATGGCCATGGGCGATGCCAATAACGATATCGAAATGCTCCAGTTTGCAGGGCTTGGGATTGCAATGGGAAATGCCAGCGATTATGTCAAATCTCTTGCGGATGCCGTTACAGCCAGCAACGAAGAAGACGGCGTTGCGCGTGCCATTGAGAAATATATTTTATAATTAAGAAGCCCAGTTCATGTCAACTGGGTTTTGATATTTAAGAATTCCTAAAACTTTAGAAACTCTTTAGAAATGCTTGAGCTTTCTTTGATTTCTATGCTTTATACTAAAGTTAACAAAATAAATCAAAAGGGGAGAATCATGAAAACAGTACTCGACATTCATGGATTGTCCAAAAACTTTGACAAACAAGCTATTCTTCAGGATCTTCATCTAACGATAAGAGAGGGAGATATTTATGGACTTATCGGAAAGAACGGAGCTGGGAAGACTACCTTAATCAAAATCATTACGCAACTACTGTTTGCGGATAAAGGAACTGTTTCCCTCTTTTCTAGCCAAACGGAAAATGAGTGGACCAAGGCTCTATCTCGAGTAGGTTCAGTGATCGAATCACCTGTAGCTCATAATCACTTGACAGCCTACCAAAATCTGAAATATTACTGTATGATTCGTCATATTCCAAATGCTGATCAAGTCATTCGAGAAACACTGGACTATGTAGGTTTGCCAGATACAGGTAAAAAAGTCTTTCGTGATTTTTCGCTAGGAATGAAGCAAAGACTTGGTATTGCCATTGCTCTCCTATCCAAACCAGATTTCCTAATCTTAGATGAACCTATCAATGGTCTCGACCCAATCGGTATCAAAGAATTTCGACTAATGATTCAACGGCTCAATCAAGAACAAGGGATAACCATTCTCATCTCTAGCCATATCTTGTCAGAACTCTACCTCGTAGCTAATCGTTTTGGTATTTTAGATCAAGGCAAGATTATCCGTGAAATCAGCAAAGCTGAATTTGAAACACTAAGTGAGGATTATATTGTGCTTAAGACAGCCGACCAAGAGAAAGCTTGTCAAGTATTGAAAGAACAAATTCAGCTCCAGTTCAAGGTTGTTAATCCTGAAAACGAAATTCACATCTTTGGTCAGGAACAAGATGTCAAACAGATTCTCAAGGAATTAACCTTGGCAGATGTTGACATTGACGAGATTTACTACGCCCGTCAAAACCTAGAAGAATACTTCACTCAATTGGTCGAATAGGAGGAAAATCATGATACATACCATTCAAGCAGACTTTTACCGTCTTTTCCGTTCCAAAGGTTTTTGGATTACAGAGGTCATTCTCTTTGCTCTCATGCTAATGGGTGCCACTATCGGGGCTACAGGCCATCTGATGGCAATCCAGACAGAAGAACCAGAAATTCCAACCCATGGTTGGGACGGTATTCAAGCTCTTATCAATGCGTCTAGCAATGATTCAAATCTTGTTTTTCTCTGCATTATTCTAACATGTTTAGTTCTTGGGGTCGATCTAATCGGCAAGCTTTATAAAAATAGTTTGACAGTTGGCGTTTCTCGTACAGAGTTTTTCTTCGCTAAATCCTTTGTACTAGCAAGCATCGCTCTCTTGCAACTCATCGCCAGCCTTGTGATTGCTTTTGTTCCCTCAACTCTACTGAACGGACTTGGTACGATGCCTGATGGTTTTATTGCCAATCTCCTCTTAATGATTTTCCTTCAATTTCTCTGCCTCCTCGCTTGGCTTTCCATTGTTTCGTTCATCCTCTATGTTAGTCATTCTTATCTTGCCGTATTTATTGGTTATCTGATTAGCTCTATCATCCTTTCTATGCCAATGATCATTTTTCCAAATATCAAAATTTTGCCATATTTGTCCTTGCAATTTACCTATGCTATGACTGCTAATAATGAGTCAATTTTCTATACTATTATAGTTACCTTAGCTGTTATTGTAATCTTTAATATAAGTGGACTGACAGTTTTCAAAAAGAAAAGTCTATAAAAAAGACCTCCTCTAGCCTACAGAGGAGGTTTCTTTTTGTTAAAAATAAATAAAAACCGATAACCACTGTCCATTTGTGCTTAGTTTCATCTCTGCACCGAGAAGATGACATAATTCCTCAGTGATGTAAAGGCCTAAACCAGAGGATTCTTCAGTATCTGATAGATTTTCAGAATAAAAACGGTTGCTGAGATTTTCTATTCTTTTGATGGGCTGTTTGACAAGGTTTGCAATCTCTAAGACAAGCTGTTCCTTTTCCTTTCGCAAAGATAGACGTGCTTCTTCCTTGCCATGTTTGAGGACATTCCCAAGCAGATTTTGTAAAATTCGATCCAGTAAGTCTTCATCAGTCATCATTTTTAAACCAGTTTCAACCTTAAAATCAAGCGTGATATTTGCCGCCTGAAAAACATCATAATAAGCCAAAGTCTTTTTGGTGATAAAAGCTGAAAGGTCCACTTCTTCCAGTTTCGGTTTGACAGCTCCTTCCATCAAACGACGGTATTCTAGGAGTGCCTCCAAACGTTTGGAAACTAAATCAAGATGCTGGGCTATTTTTTGTAAGGTTTCTGCTTTGTTTTCAGGAGTTTTTATCAATTGTTGGGTGTAGCCTGAAGCGATAGTCAAAGGCGTCCGAATATCATGAGCGATATTGCTGATGGCCATATCCAGAGTCTGCTTTTCCCTTTTCATAACCAACCGAGATTGTTCTACTTCCTGAAATAGATTCTCAATCTGCTGGTAGAGATGTAAAAAATGTTTGGAAAAAATGCTGACTCCGACTCTTTTCATGCTACCTGTGAGAATCTTGTCTTCAATCTGTTGACTCAAGTTTTTAAGTGCTAGATGGTAGCGAATCAATGCAATCGATAAAATAATTAGGAGTATCAGTAGGACAAAAATTATCATGTAGGTCATTGCTTGTCTCCTTTTAATCTTACCCCAACTCCCCAGATGGTTTCAATATATTCTTGATTTGGGTCAAGCTGGTTTAATTTTTTTCGAAGATTACTCAAATGCGTATTGAGGGTATTATCTCCAGGTAGATAGCTCTCCTCCCAGACCAATTCATAAAGTTCTTCCTTGGTGAAAATTTTCTTAGGGTGTTTAAGGAGAGTTTGGAGAATCAAGCATTCTTTCTTGGCAAGGCGAATCGTTTCCTGGCTATTTTTGATTTCAAAACTTTCTGCATCAAACTGGATATTTTTCAAGTTTTGTGGCAGATTTTCAGTTATTACTATTTCCACAGGCTGTTTTTCTGCACTTTGGCGTAGTTGAACAGTAACTCTGGCAAAGACTTCGTCCAAATCAAAAGGCTTGACTATGTAATCATTGGCACCGTCTAAGAGGTATTGACTGATTAACTTCTTATCGCTCAAAGCTGTTAGCATAATGATTGGAATTTGACTTTGTTCCCTGATGGCTTTTAAAACCTGATCCCCATTTTTCCCAGGAAGCATGATATCTAGCAAAACGAGGTCAATCTCCCCTTGGTCAAAACGCATGATTCCTTCTGTACCAGAAAAGGCTTGAATCACCTCATGTTCCTCAGTAAGAAGTGTTCGCAAAATTTCTTGAATGTCACTATTGTCTTCAATAACCAATATTCTAGCCATAAATACCAACCTTTCTGCAACTATTATAGCATGTTTTATTGATAAATCTTAAACAGAAAAGCTCCTCGCATAAAAGCGCGAGAAAGCCTTAGAGGGTTAAAATACAAAATCTACTTGCTAGATAGCATAGCATTTTTCTGTTGCTAATAAGAAGTTAGTCTAGTAGAATGAATCTCACATTTCTCCCACACTAATCTGTAATTCGTCGATACATTTCTGGTCTTCTATCTCGAAATAAGCCCCAGTTTAGGCGTTCGCTTGCTCCCTTGTCTAGGTCATAAGTAGCTAACAGAACAGCTTCAGCTTGTCTTTCAGCTCGCTCTAGAATAGCTCCTGTTTCATCCGTCATAAAGGAGGAACCGTAGAAGTCAAGACTGGAACTCTGTCCACCATTTTCCTCACTTGGAGTGACTTCCTCTAATCCATAACGATTGGCTGCAATAACTGGGACAATATTTGCTGCTGCATGACCTTGCATAGTACGTTGCCAGTGACCACAACTGTCCGTATCTAGGATAGGCTCAGAGCCAATAGCAGTTGGATAAAAGAGCAATTCAGCACCATTTAACGCAAGACAGCGCGCTGTTTCAGGAAACCATTGATCCCAACAGATACCGACCCCAATCTTGGCATAGCGAGTATCCCAGACCTTGAAACCTGTGTTGCCAGGCGTAAAATAAAATTTCTCTTGATAGTAATGGTCGTCTGGTATGTGGGTCTTCCGATAAACGCCCAGCACTTCCCCATCTGCATCAATGACAGCAATAGAGTTATATAAGACATTGCCATCTTTTTCATAGAAACTGATCGGTAAAACAACTTGTAGTTCCTTAGCAATCGCCTTAAAATGCTGAATGGCAGTATTTTCTACTACAGATTGGGCATGCTGATAGTAGTCATACTTGCGTTCCTGACAGAAATAGGGACGTTCAAACAACTCGGGTAAAAGAATAATTTGTGCGCCTTGTTCTGCAGCATGACGTACTAAACGCTCTGCGGTTTGGATATTTGTTGCCACATCCTTAGCGCATTTCATCTGAATAGCTGCAACTCTTACATTTCTCATCTTTTTCTCCTATTCTGGGATTTGTTGGGTGATACAGTGGATATTGCCACCACCTAATAGAATATCTCTGGCTGGAATTCCGACAACTTTACGGTCTGGGAAACACTTACTGAGGATATCTAAGGCCACTTGATCGTTTTTATCTTGAAACTGGGGAACAAGGACAGCCTTGTTGGCGATATAAAAGTTTACGTAGGAAGCTGCTAGTCGTTCACCTGCGTATCGCTCTTCTTCTCCTTCTTCATAGATGTAGCCTGGCAAATCCTCTTTGGTTACAACTTGATGAAGGGCTGGAATTGGAAGTTTATGAATGGTGAAGTGACGACCTTTTGCATCTGTTTCCTTTTCTAAAAGCGCTAAATCAGCTGCTGACATGGCATATTGAGGATCGCTTTTGTCGTCTGTCCAAGCCAAAACAAGCTCAGCAGGACCAACAAAGGCAGCAACATTGTCAACGTGTTCATTGGTTTCGTCCTGATAAATACCATAAGGAAGCCAAATGACTTTTTCAGCTCCAAGGTACTCTAATAAGGTACTCTCGATTTCCTCTTTAGTCAGATGAGGATTGCGACCAAGACTGAGAAGGCAACTTTCAGTTACGATAATGGTTCCTTGACCATCGCTATGTATCGCTCCGCCTTCTAGGACAAAAGGTTTGGCATCATAAACAGGCATTTCCAAGGACTCAGCAAAACGACTGGCTACTTGGTCATCATCTTCATAATCTTGATAAAGACCATCAACAGCACCACCCCAGGCATTGAAAGACCAATCCATGGCTAATTTCTGGCCTTTATCATTGACAAGAATGGTCGGACCTGTATCACGAGCCCAGGCATCATTGGTGGGAATGTCTAAATAAACAACGCTATCTCCAAGGTAGTCTTGGGCTTCAGCTAAGTAGTCTTGGCCCACCAAAAGATAGACTCTTTCTCCTTCTGCTATGGTTTTTATAATCTGGCTAAATGCTGCTTTAGCAGCTTTTCCTTGAAAAGGCCATGATCCTGGTCGAGTCGGCCATATCATGAGGGTACCATGATGGGGTTCGTACTCTGCTGCCATGCGATAGCCCGCTTTTTTCGGAGTTTCTATCATGATAATCTCCCTTTAAAGTCTTGATAGCCGAAGGCTTTGACCAAGCTACAGTCACCCTGTTCGTCCATGAGATAGAGACTTGGCAATCCAATACCATTAAAGGTATTATTTTTGACAAAAGAATAAATGGCCATATCTTCAAAATAAAGTCTGTCTCCGATTTGAACTGGATTTTCAAAGCTATAATCACCAATCACATCGCCTGTCAGACAAGTATTGGAAGAAAGTCTATAGGTATGGGCTTTTTCCTGTGCCTCAAAGCCATTTCTCAAAGGTGGACGATAGGGCATCTCAAGTACATCAGGCATATGGCAGGTCGCAGAGGCATCTAAAACCAAGATTTCCATACCGTTTTCGACAATATCCAATACTTCAGTTGCTAGATAACCCGCATTGAGCGCAATGGCTTCACCCGGCTCGATATAGACTTCAAGATTATAAGTTTCTCGGATACGCTTGATCTCAGAAATCAGCAAATCCACATCGTAACCTTCTCTTGTGATGTGGTGTCCGCCCCCCATATTGAGCCATTTGACCTCATGTAAGTAGGGACCAAACTGTTCTTCTACAGCTTTCAAAGTTGTCTCTAAATCATCTGCTCCCTGCTCGCAAAGGGTATGAAAATGAAGTCCGTCAACCAAATCTAGCAAATCACTCGGAATCTTGTCTAGAGTAACTCCGAAACGGGATCCAGGGGCGCAAGGATCATAGAGAGCGTGATCTCCTTGAGTTGAACACTGAGGGTTAAGTCGCAAACCCACGCTTACACCAGCTTCACGACAACGAGCCCCATGCTTACGTAACTGTCTCTCTGAGTTAAAGACGATATGGTCCGTTATCTC
Organism: Streptococcus sp. UMB1203; assembly: GCF_030217725.1. Classification (GTDB taxonomy): domain Bacteria; phylum Bacillota; class Bacilli; order Lactobacillales; family Streptococcaceae; genus Streptococcus. The sequence goes on from NZ_JASOOK010000004.1 coordinate 28,035, forward strand.
CAGCAATTCCTCCAAGTCTGCATCCTTGAAAGCAGGTGCAAAAACATGGACTTCACCAGGAAATTCTTCCTTTGCCAATTTGGCCTCATAGAGTCCACTAGCTGTCGTACCAGATAGATACTGGCTAATCAAGGGATAGGTTTTGTAGAGGGAATAGGCCTTTTGAGCTAGCAAAACCTTGCAACCAGCTTCTTCTTGAACATATTGTAGGATACGGCAGTTGGCTTCTAACTTGGCTAAGTCAATGATGTAAGCTGGTGTTGGTACTTGTTCTAGCTTCATTAGTCCACCATTTGTGGGTTTTCTACCACAACCCATGGCAATCCGTACTCATTCAAAGCTTCCATGAATGGATCTGGATCCAATTCTTCAAGGTTGTAAACTCCAGCTTGTTTCCAAGTACCGTTCATAACTAATTTTGTCCCAATCATGGCTGGAACGCCAGTCGTGTAAGAAATTGCTTGTGAACCAACTTCTGCGTAACATTCCTGATGGTCGCAGACATTGTAGATGTAGATGGTCTTTTCAACGCCATCTTTTACACCTGTAAAGATACATCCAATATTGGTTTTACCTACAGTACGTGGGCCAAGGCTGGCAGGATCTGGAAGCAAGGCTTTCAAGAATTGAATCGGAACGATGTCTTGTCCATTAAAGTTAATGGTATCCGTACGAAGGAGTCCAACATTTTCAAGACATTTCATGTGAGTCAAGTAAGATTGACCAAAGGTCATAAAGAAACGAATACGTTTGACTCCAGGAATATTTTTGGCCAATGATTCAATTTCTTCATGGTGAAGGAGATACATATCTTTTTGTCCAACTTGAGGGAAATCGTACTCGCGCTTGATAGACATAGCTTCTACTTCGATCCATTTTCCATCTTCCCAGTAAGAACCTGGCGCAGAAACCTCGCGTAGATTGATTTCTGGGTTGAAGTTTGTCGCAAATGGATAACCGTGGTCACCACCATTACAGTCTAAAATGTCGATATAGTAGATTTCATCAAAATAGTGTTTGAGGGCATAGGCTGAAAAGACACTAGTCACCCCTGGATCAAATCCAGAGCCAAGCAGAGCGGTCAAGCCTGCTTCTTTGAATTTTTCCTGATAAGCCCATTGCCAGGAGTAGTCAAAGTAGGCTGTAAATCCAAGTTCCTTACAGCGTTTTTCGTAGATGGCACGCCATTCAGGGTCTTCTGTGTCTTCTGCTTCGTAGTTTGCTGTATCGATATAGTGAACACCTGTTGTCAAACAAGCATCCATAATTGTTAAATCTTGATATGGTAAAGCTACGTTCAAAACAGCTTCTGGTTTGTAGCTTTCAATCAGGGCAATCACTTCTTCTACCTTGTCAGCATCAAGAGCAGCTGTTTCAATCTTGGTACTTGTTTTACCTTCTAGCTTCGCTTTCAAGTCATCACATTTTGACTTAGTACGGCTAGCAATCATAATTTCTTTAAATGTTTCGCTATCCTGACAAATCTTTGAAATAGCAACTTGGGCAACGCCCCCACATCCAATAACTAATAAACGACTCATTTTTTTCCTTCCTCTTCTTCTAAAATGTCCTCAACATACTTGGGTAACATAAAGGCTCCCACGTGTAAGTTTGCAGTGTAGTATTCTGTGAAAAGCTGGCGTTTTTTCCAGCCTTCCTTGTCAAAATCTTTGACAGGGTGGTATTTTTTCGATGCAAACCCAAATAACCAATAGCCTGCAGGACTGGTAGGGATATGTGCCTGATAAACTCGACTGATTGGGAAGGCTTGATTAACCTTGCGGTGCATGCTTCGGCAAGCTGACTCATCCTCGTCAAAGAAGGGACTCCCATGCTGGTAAATCATGATGCCGTCTTCTTTCAAGGCTCTGTAACTGTTGCCGTAAAATTCCTTGGTAAAGAGCCCTTCCGTGTGTCCAAATGGATCTGTCGCATCGTTGATGATAATATCGTAGTCATCTTCGCAGTTTCGCAAAAAGCGTAGCCCATTTTGGTAGTAAATGGTAACACGAGGATCATCTAGCCCTGCGGCAAAATCTGGGAAATACTCACGACAAACCTCGACCAACATCTCATCCGGTTCCACGATATCGATTTGCTCCAGCTCAGGATAGAGGGTCAATACTTGAGCAACACCTCCGTCGCCACCCCCAATAACCAAAACTTTCTTGGGATTTGGGTGGACAGCCATGGGAACGTGGACAGTCATTTCATTGTAGACAAAATCATCCGCATCTGAGAACAAGACATGCCCATTTAAAATCAAAATCTTTCCAAAAGCTGGCGTATCCAAGACTTCGATATCCTGCCATTCACTTTTTCCAGCGTAGAGTTGCTTGGCTGTTCTCAGGGACAATTTCACATCTGGAGTATGAACTTCAGAAAACCATAAATCCATCTAGTTCTCCTTTCTCTTAATGACGTTGATGTGATTGACCTCGGGATCTTCCGTCCCTTGGAGGGAACAACCACGTTCCTTGGCAAATTGGATATAATCGACAATTTCTCGTGTAATGCGTTCACCAGGAGCTAAGATAGGGATTCCTGGAGGGTAACACATAACAAATTCTCCACAAACCTGTCCAACAGACTCATCTAAGGTCAAACTTTTTCTCTCTGAATAGAAGGCTTCTTGTGGAGACAGCACTAACTCGGGCTGGATATATTCTCCAGCTATCAAGTCCTTCCCATCTCGTGAGTATAGTCTCTTGATATCTGCTAAAGCACCGACCAAGCGCTCGATGTCTTGGATCCGGTCACCAATCGAAATATAGGCCAAGATATTGCCAATATCACCAAACTCAATCTGAATGTCGTATTCGTCTCGTAGGAGGTCATAAACCTCGATACCTGTTAAGCCAATACCCTGAGTGTAAACTGACAGCTTGGTCACGTCAAAATCGCAAACCGAAACACCGTCTATTAACTCTTTTGAGTAGGCATAGTATCCACCGATAGCATTGATTTCACGACGAGCATACTCTGATAACTCAATGACCTTCTCAAAAGACTCTTTACCACGAAGAGCCAAGTTGCGACGCGAAATATCCAGACTAGCCATCAACAAATAAGAGGCGGATGTTGACTGGGTAAGATTGATAATCTGACGTACGTATTCAGGATTCATCTGCTCCCCGATTAAAAGAAGCGAACTTTGGGTCAAACTTCCACCAGACTTATGCATGGAGACTGCTGCCATATCAGCACCTGCATCCATAGCAGAAATTGGAAGTTTATCTGTAAAATGCAAATGCGCTCCGTGGGCTTCATCTACTAAAACCATCATACCAGCTTCATGAGCCATTTTTGTCAATCCCCTTAGGTCTGAACAGATTCCGTAGTAAGTAGGATTGTTAATCAAAATGGCCTTGGCATCTGGATGGTCCTTTATGGCCTTGGCTACTCGATCATTTTCAAGACCTAAAGCGATACCAATTTTAGGATCTACACTCATCTCGATATAGATGGGAATGGCACCACATAGAACCAACGCATTAATAGCAGATTTATGGACATTACGTGGCAGAATAATCTTATCTCCAGCCTTGCAGGTTGACAGAATCATAGTCTGCACCGATGAAGTTGTTCCCCCAATCATGAGAAAGGCATGGGCTGCTCCAAAAGCATCAGCTGCCAGCTCCTCTGCATCCCGAATAATCGAAATGGGGTGACCAAGATTATCCAAGGGTTTCATCGAATTAACATCAATGCCTACACATTTTTCACCTAGCAGTTCGACAAGTTCTGGATTTCCCCGTCCACGCTTGTGACCTGGAACATCAAAGGGAACAATCCTTTTCTTGCGCAACTTCACCATGGCCTCATAAATTGGGGCTTGGTTTTGATCTAACTCTTTCAAGACATACTCCTTTACCGTATTTGTAGCGCCTCAAGAAGACGAAGGCGACTAAAGGTTGACTCATGAAAAAAGAGCAGGTTTTCACCTGCTCTGCAATCTTCTGACGTTTTTATGTTTGTTTCTGTTGAGTATGTCTGTTCCCGATGTTTCCTAACTCTCTAGTAGCAAATATTACGTACTTTATTGATCGTTTCACAAGATGACGTGTGCTTTCACCACACTAAAAATTTATGAATTAGGACAAGTGTCCTAACATCAACTTATAAAAGTAGGCTTTTAACCCTATCAATAATGTGGTTTTTCAACCACGCTTCGGCATTCAACCCTGCCTGTCCGTAGGCATTTTTTACTCGGGTTTATATTTGCTAGAAAACATCATCTCATTTTCTAAGCTCCATTACTATATCATGTTTTTAAAAACTTGTAAAGCGTTTTACGAAAAAAATATAAAAAAGTTCGCAAAATATTTGGATTTTATTTGATTTAATACTAATTATTTTCTTGTAAACGATTATAAAGTGAACAAAATGATTTTCATATTTAATTTAAAATTTTTTATGCAATTCTATACCCCTTACATTCGGTGTTTGATTTATCAGAAAAAATGCTGAAATTTCTACATCATTAAAATCGTGCAACTTTTTTCAGATACTTTTAAAAGATTGATTTCCTTATATTTTTCCTTTATACTGGATAAAAAGGAGTGTAATATGTCAGAAACAAATCACGAAATCGATTCAAATTTTGCAGGTCGTTTAAATATCCTGCGTGCAGGTGTTCTTGGTGCAAACGATGGGATTATTTCCATTGCTGGTGTGGTTATCGGAGTTGCCAGTGCTACAAGCAATATCTGGATTATCTTTTTATCTGGATTTGCGGCCATCTTAGCTGGTGCCTTTTCAATGGCTGGTGGAGAATATGTATCCGTTTCAACTCAAAAAGATACCGAGGAAGCAGCCGTTGCGCGTGAGAAACTCTTGCTAGACCAAGATATGGAACTAGCAAAAAAGTCTCTCTATGCTGCTTATATTCAAAATGGTGAGTGTGAAACCTCTGCTCAACTCTTGACCAACAAAGCCTTTTTAAATAATCCACTCAAGGCTTTGGTAGAGGAAAAATATGGGATTGAGTATGAAGAGTTTACCAATCCTTGGCATGCTGCCATCTCTAGCTTTATTTCCTTTTTCCTTGGTAGCTTACCACCAATGCTGTCAGTGACCATTTTCCCAAGTGAATACCGCATCCCTGCTACTGTCCTTATCGTCGGTGTAGCTCTTCTTCTCACTGGTTACACTAGTGCCAGACTTGGAAAAGCCCCAACCAAAACAGCTATGATTCGGAATCTCGCTATTGGCCTCTTGACTATGGGAGTCACCTTCCTGCTCGGACAACTTTTCAGCATTTAGAAGACAAGAAATACCTCGATTTTGAAGTCGAGGTATCTTTTTTACATTTGTACAATCTTGCGATAGCTTCTTGATGTAATCATGAAAATCAGCACATAGGCGATGAGGAAGATAGCGCAGATAGACAAGGTCACTGTCAACATCATAGTCGTATCCAGTACACCAATCACTTTTAAAATCAGACTAAGCATATGGTAGGCAAAGGCTAGATGTAGGAAGGCAAAAAGCAAAGGAAGGAAGAAAACAGTTAAAACCTGTTTGTTGATGGTTTGCTTGATTTGCTTTTGATCTAAACCAACTTTCTGCAAGATAATAAAGCGTTCACGGTCTTCATAACCTTCAGAAATTTGTTTGTAGTAGATGACCAGAACAGTTCCGACCATAAAGATAATGGATAGGAAAATACCGATAAAGAAGACACCACCAAAGAGGGCACTCATCTGAGAACTAGCATCTGCTAGATTGCTACCATAAACATAGCTACCTTCCTTGTTTAATTGAGCATTAAATTGATTGAGGTATTTATCATATTCTTCAGCAACCTTGAGTTGTTCTTCTTCGCTGGCATTTACATTCATGCCACCGTAAAACTGATTATAGATAGCCGAATCTGGGAATTGATCCAAAAATGCTTGCAAATTAGGAACAACAAGGTAATTGTAATCAGCAGTCAAAATATTAAACTGATTTGGGACATGGTTGACAATGAAATCTTTAGTAAATTCTTCTTTGACAGAAAATTGATGATCGTTCAGAGTTAGAGTTTTCTGTTCTTTAACTCCCTCATTCTTTGCAAAGAGTCCGACCTCATTTCCTGATAGAGACAGTTTTTGACCAGTCATATTTTCATAATCTTTTTGGTCAAATACCATGAAAACTGTTGTGGGTTGGACACGGTTTTGTCCTTTTTCAAAAATAGTTAACTTATTTCCTTCTTGGTTTGCAACACCAAAGTAAGTGTAACGAAGCACTTCTTTCTCTTTAATCTTATAACCTTTGTCACTTGCAAACTGGCTCAAGAGTTTGTCCAAGTCTTCTTGTTCAACATTTTGCCCTGAAACCCCAAAATCATGAGGATTTAGAACTTTTTTAAAGGATTCTGAGGCATTAAAAATACTAGTAGCTGCTGACATGGTTACCAAAACCATTGTTGACAAGATAGCGATAGTTGCTAGTCCAACCGCATTTTTCTTCATACGGAAAATCAAGTTAGAGACTGAGATAAGGTTATTTGGTTGGTAATAGTATTTCTTATTTTTCTTTAAGATTTGGAGGAAAACGGTAATTCCTGCATTAAACAATAGATAAGTACCAAAGATAACCAGTAAAACAGCTAGGAAGAAGGTTGTTAGGGCTGTGAGAGGATCTTTTACAGTAAGGGCAAGATAGTAGCCAATCCCTAAACTTATGGAACCAAGAATAGTTTGTAGAGGTAGGAAACGACCTTTTTTCTCACCACTAGCTTTTTCACGAGAAAGCTGGAGGGCATTCATACGGGCGATTCGAAGGGCATTCAGGAACATGAGGCCTAGGAAAATCAATCCAAAGACAACAAGTACTGCAATGACAACATTCATTTGGAAGGTAGCGACCAGCTCAACCTTCAATTTCATCAGTTTGAGCAAGAAAGCGAAAATTAACTTATCAAACAAGGCTCCAATACCGATACCCGCTCCAACAGTTAGAATCCCAAATACCACTAACTCCTTAAAGGTCATACTGATAAGATGACGCTTTTCCAAGCCCAACATGCCATAAATTCCTAGTTCCTTGGAACGGTTCTTCATGACAAAACTATTGGCATAGAGGACGATAATGGCTGACGCAAGGGTGACGACAAACATACCAAATCCAAGTGTAGCCTGAATGGTTGTTCCTCCACGGATTTCAGCAATCTTGGGATTGAAGGTTAGAGAGTAAAAGAGATAGGTGACAGTGACTGCCAAGAGAACAGCCAGCGCAAAAGGATAGTAGAGTTTGCGGTTTTTAATCAAGTTCGATACCGCTAACTTATTGGTTAATCGAAACATACTAATTCACCTCGCTTGCCATGACAGTCAAGGTATCAGAGATTTCTTGGAACATCTGACGCTCTGTCTTCTCTCCACGGTAGATTTGATTGTAAAGAATGCCGTCTTTGATAAAGAGCACGCGCTTGGCTCTGCTAGCTGCTGCTGTGGAGTGGGTTACCATGAGAATGGTTTGGCCGCGCTCATTGATTTCATCAAAAACATCAAGTAAGGCTGCAGATGACTTGGAATCAAGGGCTCCTGTTGGCTCATCCGCAAGGAGAATTTCAGGTTCTGTGATGATGGCGCGGGCTACTGCTACACGCTGTTTCTGACCACCTGAAATTTCGTAAGGGTACTTCTCTTGCAATTGGTTGATGCCTAGATTCTCAGCTGTCACCACCAATTTCTTCATCATCTCCGTAATAGGTCTCCTTGACAAGACAAGCGGAAGCAAGATATTGTCCTTAACAGACAGAGTATCTAGCAAGTTAAAGTCTTGGAAGACAAAGCCCAGCTTTTCACGACGGAAGCTAGAAGCCTGTGAATTTTTAATGGTTGCGGTGTCAATTCCATTCAAGTAAACTTGTCCACGAGTTGGTTTATCCAGCATAGCTAGAATATTGAGAAGAGTTGATTTACCAGAACCAGACTCACCCATGATGGCAACGTAGTCACCCTTTTCGACGGTAAAGTGAATATCCTTGAGGGCTTCTACTTGGTTGCCCTGAAAACGAGTTTTATAAATTTTTTGAACGTGTTTTACATCTAAAAGTGTCATGAGAATCTCCTTTCTTAATATCCCATCAAATGAAATGTCGCTTGCATCATAGCACATCCAAGTTGAACGCGCTCAATATCTTTGTGGTTTGGTTGTTTTGTTTTCTTCTGTAAGATTTGTTTCATGATGTTACTCCTTTGTTCTTTATGAGTCTAGTTTACATCAAAAAAAGACCGCTTGCCATAACCTAACCTTACAAAAGAGACTTTAATCTTACATTTTTGTAAGATTGGAGGGAATATACCCATTTCATTAAAAATATTTTACCATAAAAAGAAGGCAAGAAGAAAACCCTTGCAGATACAAGGGTTCAAAAATTTTAAAATAGATTAGTCGAATTCATAGACTAACAGTAAAATAATTGTTTCTACCTCACCAAAACCAGCCTTCATTATCGTCAATTGCTTGTGCTTCTTTGCGTTTTCGTGGGCCTGTTCCGTACATTTCTGCTTCGATTTCTTCTTTGGTTGGCATGATAGAAGCTAGGATGATATAGATAATCACACCAAGTCCAAAGTTTGCGACTGTAAAAATGGCAAACAAGAAACGAACAAGGGTAACATCAAAGTTCCATTTGTCTGCTAGACCTGCCAGAACTCCTGAAATCATGCGATTTCGTCTCATTTTATAAAATTTACTGTTCATGGTTTTACCTCTTTCTACTAGGTTAGACTTAGTATATCACGGGTAGGCTCGGCTTTCATCAGTCCTCAGGCTGATTTATCAGTAGTAATTTACCTCGACAAAGTCCACAGCGATAGCGTTTGGTATCAATCCTTCGCTTGCGATGATAACTTTGCTGGCAGGACTGGCAACGATAGAGTTTGATTGGCTTGGAGTTGCTATTGGGCAAGGATGGCACAAAGCGTAATCCATCCACTGCTTTCAACAGTTCCTTAAAATCCCGATCCTTGTGTTGATAGCCCTTCCCTTGGAAATAAAGGTGATAATGACAGAGTTCATGGCGGACAATTTTCCTAAAAACGTCCAACCCCAGTTCCTGATAAACCTTGGGATTAAAATCCAAATGCCCATCTTTTGGGAAAAATCGCCCACCTGTCGAACGTAGACGCCTATTCCACTGGGCTTGATGGATAAAAGGTCTACCGAAGTCTTCTAGCGAAACTTGCTTAACGTAATCAGTCAGATTCATTTGGAGCGAGGAGCGACAGATTGACTTTTTCACGTTCAGTATCGATTTTCTTAACCCAAACCGTTACCAAATCTCCGACTGACACTACTTGGCTAGGATGTTTGATAAATTTGCGACTCATATGGGAAATGTGAATCAAGCCGTCTTCGTGAATTCCAATGTCAACGAAGGCACCAAAGTCAACTACATTACGCACCACACCCTCTAGCTTCTGGCCTACCACTAAATCTTTGATATCTAGGACATCTTGGCGAAGCACAGGTGCATCAAAGGAATCACGGAAATCTCGACCTGGTTTGAGAAGGTCTGCAATGATATCTTTAAGAGTTTCTGGTCCAAGGTCTAGCTCTTGCGCCATTTCCTTGACTGAAAGCGACTTGAGTTTGCCTTGGGCTTCTTCGTTTAGGTCTTTAATATCTAAACGTTTGAAGAGTTCCTTAACGGCAACGTAATTTTCTGGGTGAACTCCTGTATTATCAAGGATGTTGCTACTTTCAGGGATACGAAGGAAACCAGCTGCCTGTTCAAAAGCCTTAGCACCCAGACGCGGAACCTTCTTGATTTGAGCGCGCGAAGTGATTTTTCCTTCTTCCTCACGGTATTTGACAATATTTTCAGAAATGGTTTTATTAAGTCCAGCAACGTGGGAAAGAAGAGCTGGGCTGGCTGTATTGATATTGACACCAACTTGGTTTACCACGGTATCTACGACAAAGTCCAGACTTTCAGACAGTTTCTTCTGACTGACATCGTGCTGGTATTGACCAACACCGATTGACTTAGGATCGATTTTAACCAATTCAGCAAGGGGATCTTGCAAACGACGGGCGATAGAGATGGCAGAACGCTTTTCAACGGTTAAGTTTGGGAACTCCTGACGAGCAAGTTCGCTGGCAGAATAGACCGAAGCACCACTTTCATTGACGATAACATAGCTGACTTCTGGAAAATCTTTAAGAACTTCCGCCACAAAGGCTTCACTTTCACGACTGGCAGTTCCATTTCCGATAGCAATAATTTCCACGCCATACTGGCCAATCAGGTCGGCTAAGTCTCGTTTTGCTTCTTCAATCTGACGAGCGGAGGCTGGTTTAACAGGATAGATGACCTGTGTTGTCAGCATTTTTCCTGTCGTATCAACGACTGCCAGCTTGGCACCTGTACGAAAAGCAGGGTCAAATCCTAGAACCACACGTCCTTTTAGTGGAGCTACCAAGAGGAGATTGCGCAGGTTGTCAGAAAAGAGTTGAATAGCTCCTTCTTCTGCTTTCTCAGTCAATTCAGTCCGAATGCGTCGTTCGATAGCAGGCAAGACCTTTTTCTTAACTGACTGTTGAACAACTTCATCAATATAGGCATTTTTCACCTTGAAACGAGCAGCAAAGAAGGCAAGAATACGGTCTGTTGCATGTTCAAAGCCGACTTTTAAGACGCCTAGTTTCTCACCGCGATTGAGAGCCAATGTACGATAACCCTGCATAGTTCCAACTGTCTCAGAAAAATCATAATAAATCTGAAAAACCTGTTTTTCATCAAGACTTTCATCCTTGACTTGAGAAGTAAGTTTAGAGTGTCTCAACACCTCTTGATAAGTCATAGCGCGCAGTGTCACATCTTCCGATAAGGCTTCGACCAAGATATCAACTGCACCAGCCAAGGCTTCCTTCCCAGTCGCAAATCCTTCACAGACGAACTTTTCTGCCTCCTTCTCTAAGTCAGTTACATTCTGCAAAATCAGGCGAGCAAGAGGAAAGAGTCCAGCTTCACGGGCAATGGTTGCCTTGGTCCGACGTTTTTCCTTGTAAGGAAGGTAGAGTTCTTCTACGTCTGCTAATTTTTCGGCAGCTAAGATAGCTTCTTCCAATTCCTTGGTCAACTTGCCTTGTTCTTGAATCTTAGCCAAGACAGCTTCTTTACGATCATTGAGGTTGGTCAGACTTTTATCCAGGTCAATAATGGCCTTAATCGCCACCTCATCCAGACTACCAGTCATGTCCTTGCGATAACGCGCAATAAAGGGAATAGTCGCCCCTTCAGCTGTCAAACTTAGAACAGTATCAATTTGCTTTAACGTCACTCCCAAATCTTGGGAGATTTTTTCATATTTTTTATCCATGAAACTATTATACCACAAGCTGGAAGGCTTGCTCTAATCCTTTTCATACTCAAGGAAAATCAAAAAGCAAACTAGGAAGCTAGCCACAGGCTGCTCAAAACACTGTTTTGAGGTTGTAGATAAGACTGACGAAGTCAGTCACATATATATGGCAAGGCGAAGCTGACGTGGTTTGAAGAGATTTTCGAAGAGTATCAACTATCGAAAACAAATTAAAAAACTCCCTTTTCCTCAAAATAATAGTATAATAGAGGTAGAATTTAGAATTGAGGTACACCTATGGCTGTAAAATTTACAAAACGAGACGACTTGGACAAGATGTTTGAAGAATTTGCTAAACTCCCTGATTTGAAGCAAGTTACTTTCCCTGATAACAAAGAGAAAAAAGCCAAAGCAGAAAAGAAAAACTAGATGACTGCTTTCCAACAACTCCCGTCTAGTGTGCTTCAGACTGGGGCTATTTTTCTCTCTATAATCATTGAAGCCCTACCCTTTGTTCTGATAGGAAGTATTGTCTCAGGGCTGATTGAGGTCTATATCACACCTGACAAGGTTTATCATTTTCTCCCTCGAAATCGTTGGGGGAGAATCTTTTTTGGCACCTTCGTTGGTATACTTTTCCCTTCTTGCGAATGTGGGATCGTCCCCATTATCAATCGTTTTCTGGAAAAGAAGGTTCCTAGTTACACGGCTGTTCCCTTTCTCGTAACAGCGCCTGTTATAAATCCCATTGTTCTATTTGCGACCTATTCTGCCTTTGGCAACTCCTTCCACGTCGCCCTGTTACGAGCTCTGGGTTCCATTGTTGTGGCTGTGATACTTGGGATTTTTCTAGGATTTTTCTGGCAAGAACCGATTCAAAAAGAAAATCGTTTTGCCTGTCATGAACATGATTTTTCTCACTTGACCCCTGCAAAAAAAGTTTTTCAGGTCTTTGTGCAGGCCATTGATGAATTTTTTGATACGGGACGCTATTTGGTATTTGGCTGTCTCTTTGCCTCTATGATACAGGTCTACGTTCCAACTCGGATTCTGACCTCTATTAGTGCGACCCCTCTTTTTGCCATCCTGCTCTTGATGCTTTTGGCCTTTCTTCTCTCTCTCTGCAGTGAGGCGGATGCCTTTATCGGTGCTTCTCTTCTCTCAAGTTTCGGCTTGCCACCAGTTCTGGCCTTTCTCGTTATTGGTCCAATGCTGGATATCAAAAATATTCTCATGATGAAAAATTACTTGAAAGCACGATTTATCGGTCACTTCATTACGATTGTGACACTCGTTGTCTTAGTATATTCTCTCTTGATTGGAGTCATCCTATGATTCGATTTTTAGTTTTAGCTGGCTATTTTGAATTGACTATTTATCTCCATCTGTCCGGAAAATTAAACCAGTACATCAACATGCACTATTCCTATCTGGCCTATATTTCCATGGTGCTTTCCTTTATCTTGGCTATTGTTCAATTGTATATCTGGATGAAGCAAGTCAAAACCCACAGTCATCTGAACAGCCGATTGGCGAAGGTTACTAGTGTTGCTCTTCTGGCTATTCCACTTGTCGTCGGTTTAACTTTTCCAACTGTTAGCTTGGATTCTCAGACCGTTTCTGCCAAAGGCTATCACTTCCCCTTATCAGAAGGCACGGATCAAGCCATTCAGACAAGTGAAGGAACGACAAGCCAATATTTGAAACCAGATACCAGTTCTTATTTTTCAAAATCAGCTTATGAAAAGGAAATGCGAACTGCGGCGGATAAATACTTGTCCCAAGATAGTATTCAGATCACTAATGAAAACTATATGGAAGTCATGGAGGCTATCTACGACTATCCAGATGAGTTTGAGGGTAAGACAGTCCAGTTCACAGGCTTTGTCTATAACGACCCCAGTCATGCCAATAGCCAATTTTTGTTCCGCTTTGGCATTATTCACTGTATCGCAGATTCAGGTGTCTATGGATTGCTGACCAAGGGAAATACCCGTCAGTATGAGGACAACACTTGGATTACTGCCAAAGGAAAACTGGTCAATCACTACCATAAAGAACTCAAACAAAACCTCCCAACCTTGGAAATCGATAGCTTTACAAAAGTCGATAAACCAGAAAATCCTTATGTGTATCGCGTGTTTTAAAAAACGAGATAAAAACATAAAAAACAAAACGAACAAGTTCTCTTCTGAATGACAGAAAAAGAGCCTGTTCGTTTTTTGTTATCTGAGTATTAATGATTTGTAGATTTAAATCTTATAACATAAGTAGCTCAGTGAGAATAAGCGAGCCACTCATTAATCAGACTAGCGATTTCTTTGGGTGCTTCAGTATAAAGCTCATGGCTAACGTTTTCTAGAAAAATAGTATCAAAATAGTCTGGCAATTCTTTTAGGGCGTCCTCTCTCCATGTAGCTTCATTAGGATAGCGAGGACTAATAAACAAGGTATCTCCCACTTCTCTCTTAAAAGCTTGGATTTTTCTTCGTAGACGGAGTATCGCTTCTATATTTTCATAATTTATAGCCAACTCATATCTATTATACTCTGCATTCCAGTGATAGGACTGTCTTACAGCTTCCTCCATATTTTCTGACCAATGCTTTGCTTCAGATTTTTCTTTAGAAATAAGAACATCTAAGTCCGAAACAACTTGAGATTCAATATAGTTTTTTGTTTCCTCTAATTCCACATCTAAAGGTAAAATCTTATCTAAATCTAGATAGCCACCATCCAAAAGAATCAGTTTTGTCACTTCATAAAATTCCGATGCAAGATAACGCGCCAAATCTCCTCCAAGAGAATGACCTATCAGACAGATAGAGTCTCCTTCTACAATCTCATTTTTAAACCATAATTTCAATTCTGTTTCATCTCGAAGATGCTTTTCATATGGACTTAGAAAATAAACCTGCGAATCTAGTTCTTGAAGAAAATCCTTGCTATGATAGATATTGCTTCCCAGACCGCCAATAAAATATTTTTTCATTCTCTACTTAATACTATGCTTATTCATCTTTTGTTCAAAGATAGTCGTGATAATCTGACGTAATTCTTCGCGTTCTTTTTCTGGAATTTCACCACTTGTTTGAGCTGCAGCGTAGAGTTCAGGGTGTTCAATTGAAATGCGTTTAATCGTACGTGTCGTAGCATGTTTTCTGACGAAAAATGGGATTCGCTTAATCAAGTCTTGTGGTACTAGTGCAAGAATTTTCTCAGCAGTTTCCTTGTCACTAATCTTAGATGTCGTAAGTCCCTTCTTAATCATTTCCTGTTCTTTTTCTGTAAAATCTTTTAATTCCATTTGATTAGTCCTCCTATTTTCTCTAAGTTAAATTATATACCAATCCAGATAAAACTACAAATGGACTGTCTGAAAATATAAGCAATACTCTAAAGAGTGGCTTCTGGCTATTATCGATTGAAATAACCCATCAACTCATCAAAAATATAAATGTCCTAGGATTACTGTCATATCGTAACACTATTAAAGATTAACCCACTTATCGTTATCCATAATGAAAGGCTTAGCCAGTCCATCACCTGTATAGTACTCGTACTTGGTGCCTAAATACTTGTAACAATCCTCCTTGCTGGCAAATTTAATCGCTTGGTAGGGTTCTTCGAATGTCAATTTCTCTACAAATAAGAAACCATCATCAGCAGGCACTAAAACACCAACGTGGCCTACAAACAGATACTCGCCATCCAGATTGTCGTGCAAGACCACAGATAACATTCGAGCTTTGTCGTTGAATTGAAACTGAGAGAAGAATTTTTCCATCTTTTCAGCGTGAACCTTGACATCTGTAGTTGCTTCAGTTGGAACTCTCGAAAATAGAATATCAAATTCTTCCTTATCTTGGGAATCAAAGACCTTTCCTTTATCAATCGCATCGTTATCTAGGAAAAGCAATTGGTCATTCTTTTCAAGCTTTGGAATGGTGACTGAATTTTTCAAAAGACAATAACTATTGATACGGCAGTTGGTTCCAACGAAATCACCCTTCTTTTGATTCCAGAGATGACTGATTTTTTCAACATCGTATTCTGTGTGAGTAAAGGAAGTGAAATCTCCTGATAAGCCAGTTGACCCGACAATGGTATTGTAATCATTTACAAGATTAAAAAATGCATTAACACTATTTGGATCCAAATTGGCTGATAAGAGTGATTTAACCTCTTCTGTACTTACCTGATTGTTTAGATTGGTGTATGAAGCTTTCCATGGGACTTTAGATGAACTGGTTTGCCTTTGATTCGTCCCCTCAGAAGTAGCATGTTGTTGTTGACAAGCTGCCAAGCCTAAAATCAAGATTGAACAGATTCCTAATGTGGCTAATTTTCTTGATTTCTTCATCTCTTTCTCCTTTTTACAGGTTTAGTAACTATCCTTATTATACTACATAAGTTGACCATAATCTACATCAACCACTTTTTAGAAAATCACAAACCCTTTTGGAGAAATCACAAGCTTATTCTCAGATTCTTGGCAATTGCTTGCTAGTGCTACTGTTTCTTTTTCTAAAAGATACTCTTCTCTTGATTGGTTAAAGATGGCTTTAAGGACCTGGTCTTGGTATTTCCACTCCAAGACAACTACATCTTGTTTGATTTCTTTTAGGCTGTACTTGCCATGCTGAATGGTTGCTGACGCATGTTTGCGAATCTTGATTAGCTTCTTCATAAAGTTCAGCATATCATTATCACTTGATACGCGTTCCCAAGGCATACAACGACGACAATCTGGGTCTGGTCCTCCGGTTAAAGCTAACTCGGTTCCGTAATAAATGCAGGGTGTTCCTTTTTGTAAAAAGAGAAAGGCTAGGGCTGATTTAACCAGTTGAGCATCTTCATTTGCCGTCCACAAGATTCGTTCTGTATCATGCGAATCCAAGAGATTAAACATAACCTCTGAAATCTGCTGTTTGTAATACATAGACTGACCATTGATTTCATCGATGAACTGATCAATCTTCTTAATTCCTCGTAAGAAATAGTCCTTGATACTATCAGATAAAGGATAATTCATGACCGCATGGAACTCATCTCCATTTAACCAAGGCTGAGACGTATGCCAGACTTCTCCTAGGATATAAAGATCAGGCTTTTTAGCTAAAACTGCATTACGAAAATCCTTCCAGAACTGATGGTCAATCTCATTAGCCACATCCAAACGCCAAGCATCGATATCAAACTCTTCAATCCAATAAGTCGCAACCTTTAAAAGATAGTCCTTGACCTCTGGATTGGCTGTATTTAGTTTAGGCATATAGTCCTCGAAACCAAAAGCATGATAAGGTAAGTCTCTCTTATTAACTAGCTTTTCAGTTGTCACTGGGAATTGTTGAATATGGAACCAATCCTTATAAGCAGATTGCTCACCATTTTCGACAACATCTTGCCATTGAGGAGATTGCGAACCAATATGGTTAAATACCGCATCCAGCATGATTTTCATGCCACGCTGATGAGCTTGCTCGACCAGCTCCCGGAAGGTCTCCTTGTCTCCAAAATGACGGTCAATTTCAAAATAATCCGTCGTATTGTACTTATGATTGCTCGTGGATTCAAATATAGGACAAAGATAAAGTCCAGTAATCCCCAAGTCTTGCAAATAATCCAGATGGTCAATAATCCCCTGTAAATCACCACCAAAGAAATCATCACTTTTAGGTGTGATAGAGGAATCCCAGTCTAATGTCCCTTCTGGGTTTAATAGAGCATTTCCATTAGCAAATCTCTCAGGAAATATCTGATACCACACCGTATTTGAAACCCAGTCAGGAATCTGGCATGCATCAATCTCATGAAGATAAGGCAACTTAAATCCATTCCCAATAGCATGAAGATTTTCTAGAGAATTTTCCACACACCCTTTATCGCCATACAAAATACTTTGACCTTCTGTATCCTTGAGTTCAAAGAGATACTGGATACGTGCAAAGTCAACGGACACTTCAACCTGCCAATAATCAAAGATGGCGTCAGAAGTTAGCTTGGACATTTCCTTTGTATCCTGATAAAACTCCTCCATAAAGATAAAAGGGTCACCATAATGCAAGGTGATACTCTCAATATCCCCTTTCTTAGTTCGAATCCGAATATGAATCTTCTTATCCTTATAAAGATAGGCATACTCCGACTCAGTCCTATGGTAAATAGCACTTAATTCCATTAATTTGTCTCCTAGTTTACTTTCATCCGTATATAGCGCAAACGTTTTCACAATTGTTAATCTAGTATACTACTTTCGTATTTTATTTGCAAGGAATGTCAGTTCTTAAAAGAACTATCTTTTAAAGTATACAAAAAAGCCTTAAAAAAGGCTTTCTCTATATACTAATCCTCTTTCGGTTTTGAAAATACTTCTACTCGCTGAGCTAGGACTTTGATTTCTACAGGTAGGTTATCCGATTTATCGCCGTCAACATCTGACTCCAATTCACTATCTGAAGAGATCTTAATATTACGCGCTCTGATATACTCAATATTATCATTACCAACAACATCTCCTTTTAGTAAATCAGGAATAACGGATAATTTAGAGAATATAGAAGCATCTTTTAGAATCAAAATATTGGCATAGCCGTCCTTGTTTTCTTCAAAGATTTTTTTATCAGCGAAGTAATTTGTCAAGAGAACCAACACATGGCTAGCTTCACCAACATAATTTCCATTTTCTGTCTCAACCTTAATATTAAAGACTTGATCCGTCATGACAGACTTCATGGTATTTACAGCATAGGCTAAAATACCGAATTTTGTCTTGTCTTCAATCTCCACATTGTGAATCGCCTCAGGCAGAGAACCGATACTAAAGATATAACCAAAATAATTGTCATTCGCTTTTCCGATATCAATCTTATTGGTTAAGTTGAAATCCAGTTCATCAATCGCGCTATCGATGTCTTGATTGATTTCCAACAGTTTTGTAATGAGGTTACCCGTCCCACCAGGGATAATCCCTAATTTAGGAATGTAGTCTCTCTCAGCAATGCCCGAAATAACTTCATTGACAGTCCCATCTCCACCAAACACAACCACTGCATCGTACTGCTCACGTGAAGCCTCTTCAGCAAAATGTGTTGCATCCAGCGCTTTTTCTGTTATTTTGGTTTCTACGTGCTCAAAGTATTCTTTTGCTTTATTCTCCAGTTTTTCTTTGTAATCCAAAGCCTTTTCCCCACCAGAGGTAGGATTAATAATTACCATTGCTTTTTTCATTAATTTTCTCCTTAATATTCGTTAGAAATGGTTACATTTCGTCGTATGCAAGTAAATGTACTCCCATTATACAATGAAATTACAGAAAAGAGAAATCTCACGTACTGGAGATTAATACACTTTTATTCTATTCTCCCATCGCATAACTACATCCTTTAAGGATTCATCCAAGTAAGAAAAGGCCTTATTCTTTATCCAGTCAGGAATACCATATGCCGCCTCGGCTATGCTTCCAGTGATTGCAGCCAGGGTATCACTGTCGCCACCAAGTGAGATGGCATTTCTTATCGCATCTTCAAAGTCTTTACTTTCAAGAAAGGCAGTAATGGCTTGAGGGACAGTTTCCTGACATGTTTCGTTAAAACGATAGTTAGGGCGGATTTCATCTAAAGTTTGAGATAGATTGTAGCCGTATTCCTGCTCAATATAATCCTTAATCCGTCTTTTACACTCTGTAGGATTGTCATTGATTGGTTGCTCATAATCTCTGCAATAACCTCCAAAGTAATAACGACACAGAAAGATAGCATCAGCTGTAGCCATTGCACCTTTGATACCTTCTGGATGATTATGAGTTACCTCTGCAGAAAGACTCGCAAATTCCCTAGATGATGGCCACATTCCGGTTCTCGCACAAAAACCACAGTCCATTGTCCAAGCACATGGAGAAACACGCATAGCCGAACCATTCCCAAAGCTATTATAAGGCTTACGATTGTCACTATTGATCCAACTACTAAACCGAGCACCGTAGCCCGCATCGGGATACATTTTGCCGTATTTCTTCATAGCATCAATGAAGTCGTCTTTTTGTCCCCCATTCATAATCGCCTCTGCAACAGCACAGGTCATAACCGTGTCATCTGTAAAAAAGCAATCATTCCGAAATAAAGGAAAGTCCTTCGTTTTGATATTGTTCCATTCGTAAACAGAACCGACAATATCTCCGATAATTGCTTCAAGCATCAGATTCCTCCTTGTGACATATCAGATTTATTACACATTCCCAATGGTTAACTCTTTAAAAATGGTGCCACCAAATCAATCCACTCTTGAGGTAGGTAAGCTGACAAATAGCCGTGATTATAGCCCTTTGCTTCATACAAAATTGTATTTGCATGTAGCTGATGAAATAATTTCGCTGATTCTTTCACGCAGTTCAATTCTTTTTCACCATAGATATACAGAACCTGAGCCTTGCTAGCAGAAATCATATCTTTCAGCTTGTAACACCCCATATAGTTTTTGTAAATGGTCACCAATGTTTTGACAGGCGTCCTTGGCAAATCCTCCAAATAATAAGCTTTTATTTCCTCTGGATAAGTCAGTTTAGGATAGAGTTTGTTCATCATGCTTAACTGAAGTTTGCAAGAGAATTTATTGAACATCAACTTACCAAATAGAGACACTAGAAAGATGCTGATTTTAGCTAACCTTGGTTGAGGAATACAGAGGCTTCCGTCTATAATGGCCTTCTTATCAATTTCACTGTCTAAAGACAAAAGCTCCATGGCAATTTGACCACCAAGTGAAACACCACCGATTGCAAACAATTTCCCACCACAGTTTGCTTTGATATAGTCTAGAATCTCCAAAGCCGAATCTTCAGTAGAAACATAATCAAGTTGATATTCTTCGCCGTGACCATTCAAAGTAGGTAAAATAACACGGTATTTTTCTGACAAGATTCGTGCTTGACGAAGATAATTCCACCAAGAACTGCCACCACCATGTATCAGTAAAATAGGAGGCAAATTCTTATCACCAAATTCATGGAATTTCATGTTTAAACTCCTTACTGTAGGACTTTCACTAGCTACATCCTTGTTTAATCATTTTGAACAAGCAGGGATACCACCTCAACATGTGGTGCTAGTAAACTTATATATTATAGAACGAAAGTATATACTGTCTTGTACCAAATGCTTATTTCAAATAAATGTGTAAAATGATTTATTACTACAATAGTTAATCATTTACTCCAATAACACTATGCTCTATAAAAACAAATTTACCAATAGTACCTTTTCTCACTTAGATATTGTTCTTTTTGTTCTCTAGAATTTTCATGATTTCTATTTCCTAATAATTCATCTGTTGAAGAAACTATTGGGTCTATCCAGTCAGCTTTGGATCTAATCCAATCAATTTCTTCTTTGCTAAGCTTCCCCTCTATCTCCAGTTTATCAGCCATCAGTCTTAAATCATTTGCTGTTTTAAAATCTTCTAACATATTAAGAAGAGACATTGTCCGCTTCTTCTCTTCTTCGATTCTATTTTGTAATTTTCTTTTTCGCTCCTGCTCCTCTTCGTATTGTCTTGCTCTCTCTTCACGTTCAAGTCGTAAGTTCTTAACTTTATAATACTCTTGATAAATTAAAACAATTATTTCTGGGATTGATTGTTCAAGTGTGAATTCTTTAGTATCTTTAATGTATTTACCATCTATTATCTTAAATCGAAATTTTCCATTTGGAATATAGTCATACTTCTTTATTCTTGGTTTAAAAGCATATCTATTAAACTTAACGCTATCATTGTACTCTGCTAGTTCTTTAGCTTCTTCTTTCGTTAATTCATGACTTACTTTGTCTGTTGATTCTATAACTTCAAAACGAACGATATCCTTATCAATTTGAATATCCAAATTGGAAGTTACATTATCACCGATTCTTTCAATTACAGTAACTAGAGTATCTAAAAAGCGATATAAACGTGGAAGAGAATTTAGTGAAATATTTTTTACAAATTTAGGTTCTTTTAAATCATTGTATCTGTGTCTAGAATCAAAGTAAGGATAGGAAGCAGCTTTTTCCCTCTTATTCCACTCTGTGATTTTATCTCTTAGATTAGCTACAGATTTATGTAATCTCTTATTTGGAGCCTGGTTTAGGTTTGAAACTGCTTCAATAATAAGCTCTATTTTATCGTCCTCTAAAAATGATAATGAACTTCTTATACTAGTTGTATCAAGTTTAACAGTATCTTCGTTTTTATTCTCCGTACTATCTTCTTTATGTTTAGCAGCTTTAATTCTACTGTTCTTTAAACTTTTTCTATCAATATGAACCTCATTTATGTCATTTTGTGGTAATGGAACGATAAGTTCACTTAAGTCTTGTCCAGTATTCTTACGATACCAATAACTACCATTTGGAATTGGAATTTCAAATTCTTTGCATTTCTTAAGTAAGTTTGAATAGCTTAAATCATATTTCAATGCAACTTGTTTTGCACTCATCTCCCAGATTTCTTCATAGAGTTCTTCTCTAGAAAAGGTCTTTATCATCTTCATTTGAAACACCTTTACCCTTATATTTTACATCACCGTTTTTATATTTACCAAGCGAAAACGCAAATTCAAAAACCTCTAATTCTTCACTTCTGCATTTTCGCTTAATATAAAAAGTAAATCTTGTTTTAAACCGTTAAATCCCTCTATAATTTTATCTAAACTAGTTTCAATATTTTCAACACGGATCTCAGATAGCTTACCGTGATTGTATGAAATCATTCTTTCAGCAATAATATGATATGACCAACTCTCAGTGAAACGTCTGTCTCTTTCTTCGTTATGAATAGCAAAACCAATTGGGAGAAGATTATTTCTAAGTCCTATAGCAACTGCTTGTGAACTTATACCTAAATAATCACCAGCAATTTTTAATGTGATTTTATTTAATTTTCTGATATCTTCGTCGGTATATGTCGGCATGTTAATACTCCTTTTTTATAATTCAAAATGCAATAGTTTTAGACCTGTAATAAAATCTGAATAACAATTCTCCCATGAAAGATATCTATTATTTTCATCAAGATTTAAATTGTTATCAAATTCAGTTGATGATTTAATAATCATATCAAATGTTTCCATATTTCCTATTTTCCTAATCAACTTTCAAACATATAGCGTTTTTATTATCTTCTTATTCTATTATATCATTATTCAAAGTAAAAAACTGTAACCTACTAGTTACAGTTTTTTACAGATTTACTTTTGGTCCTTCTAAAAATTTATAAGTTCACTTTCAGGAATGTTAAAAACATCATATTTTTCAAAATAGGGTTTTACCATTTCTTTCCATCTAGCTTTATGAAAATTGATTGAGTTTAAAGGAGATAGGCCATAATTTCCCAATGCATAACCATCATTTACTTCAACAACAAGTGTTCTGCCCTCAAATGAATTTAAAACTTCACTAATATTATATCTATAACAGAAAATCTTTTCCTTATTACTCTTTGTTCAAAGATTCCAGTATTTCTCTATAACCTTCGTAGAAACGATCTCTTGTAACTACCTCACCAGGATATTTCTTTTCAAGAAGTAGGAATATATCATTTGGATTAATTCCTTCATCTAAAAAATCTTGATACAGTGGGCTACATAACCTCATTTCACCTTTACTTGAAAATTTTAAAAATGTTCCATATATTGGAATCATTGACAATAAATTGTATAGACTTTTTTTCATTGTTTTCCTTTTATCTAAGTTTATTAATTTAATCAAATATAACTACACTATCATTACTGAAGCTATTAAAGGTAAGATTTACTTTATCATAAACTTCCTGAGTTTCCTTATAAATCTTATCTGAAACATATGAGGCTCTCAATTCGGATTTCTCAATAAGCACCCATTTTAATTGAGAGTATGAATATTTTGCAAAAGTAATCCATTGTGCGTAATTTATAGTCATAGGATTTTTTGTAAAGTAGATTTTCCCTGCATTAGCAGATGTAGCTGTAGAGTGTCCAATAAATAGCATCGTATGTAATTTTGGATGTTTTTCTCTATCCAACGAAAAAGGGATAGAATTTTTTAATGAATGTCCTTCGTTGATTCTCTTAAGAGAGTATCCAATTCTGACTATAACTTCAACAATCATTGTAGAAATAGCCATACTGCTAAAATGAATGAAATCATAACCTTCGTAATACATTCCTTGTACTATTTCTGCTATTGTTTGATCCTCATCGCCAATTTTTCCAAACTGAAGCAAATTAAATAATCCCATCAATGGTGCAGGTAATCCCATTGATGTCGTAATATCAGATTTAAAATGGATTATCTGCTTTGCTATTGCTGCAAAAATATCACTTTCTTTTCTATCTGTGTAATTCTCCATAAATTGAGATACTATTTTCCCAGTTTTATCAATAGTAGTCATCTTACCATTTAGAATATCACATACACCAATTACTAAACCAAGAAGTGGATCATGTCCAAGAGATAACAATCTATGATAGTATGCAGATAGTCCATTAACATTTACTTTGGTATGACGATTATCTTGAGCATCAAATGGGACTTTACTGACCTTTGAATTTGCCAACTTTTCCATTTCTTCTTCAGGAAATCGTTGATTAAACCAGTCTCTTACATAATTAGATAAAGGGCCACCTTTTAAACCATTCGGAGTTTTCTCAGGTATTCCAATTAAAAGTATATCAACAATCGCTGCTAATATACCAGCTCCTGCACAAATCGATATATCAATTTTATCAAGTTTATGAATGTTGTTAAAATCATCCTGCAATGATTGAATAACTGATTGATTAAGTTTCAATTCTTCATTTGTGAAGAGTGCATCTAGTTCATTCATTGAACCAACTTCGCACTCCGCTTTTATTACTAAGTCT
Organism: Streptococcus sp. UMB1203; assembly: GCF_030217725.1. Classification (GTDB taxonomy): domain Bacteria; phylum Bacillota; class Bacilli; order Lactobacillales; family Streptococcaceae; genus Streptococcus. The sequence continues at coordinate 52,215 of NZ_JASOOK010000004.1, forward strand.
TCCCATTTAGGTACAACGATAGTTCGTTTTTTAGTTTCGGTATCTATTATTGGTAGATCAGTCAGAGTATAGCCTAGTTCTCTCAATAATTTTTCACTTTCCTCTATACGTTCTTCTGCAATAGACATATCGGGTCTGTTTATTAAATTTAACTCTTTGGTTTGATGAGTTAAAATATTATTGAATTTTTGTTCTTCATCAGAATAAATGAATTTACTCATTGTTAGTCCCCTAAATCGTTTTTCAAATCTTTAATTGCTTGAGTTAGGAGGATATTTAAACTCTGTAAATAATCTAGGCGTTCCTTATCAGCATCTGCCTCAGTTTTAAGAGCTTGTATAATAGCTTCATGTTTTTGCAATGCTTCTTTATATAACCGTTCTTTTTCCTGTTTAAGTTGTTTATTTTTTAGATTAGAAGCTAATAATATACCGCCTCCGGCTAATACAACGACTGGAGCAGCCATTACAAACACTCCAGCTACCATACCACCTCCAACGACACCGCCAATAGCTGCAAGACCCGAAGTAATACCAGCCGCTGATAACCCTACAGTACCTAAACCATAAAGAGCTGCAAATGAACCTATCCCACCAATACCTGCCCCCAATGCACCAGCTAACACTTCTGGAATTGGACTCTCTCTTATTGTACGTGTTTTATCATTAAGAGCTGCCGCTGCCTCATTAATTATGTTTACAACTTGTTGTAGTGATTCTACATTTTGAAATACTGCTTCTTTACTCATAAAAAATCCTCAATCTTTTATTATTCTAATTATACCATGTATAAATTGAAAAACTGCAACATAAAAGTTACAGTCTAACAATATTTATCCAAAAACAATGTGAAATACTCCCATATCAATATGATGCGTTTGTGGGACTCAAAAGATTTGGGAAACCTTTTGAGGATTAGTTCCGTCTCACTAACAAACTCACACACTCAACATGTGCTGAGAGCTTTCTTCTATACTAATAGACGAAAGGGTGTGAAAATGATTTTTAAATGATACTGTGGAACGGAACAGTAGCCCTAGTATTGACTACTGTCGTTTCTATTCATATTGGCTATTCTAGGACTGAGATGAAAAAATCTATAAATGCTCAGAATAAAATTGAACCCGCAAATCTCCCCAAAACAATGGTGAGTCATGTACTTGTATTATTCCGAAAAAATACACCTCTGGTGCAGTGAGACAAATTGGTGTATCTTATAGTGGCTTCGTAGATGAAAGCTATACTCTACTATCACTCTTTGATGATGTAGAACAAATTGAAAAAGATAATAGACTTCAGACAGCTATTGATGTTGTCAGAGAACAGTTTGGTTTTTTAGCCATACAAAAAGGAACCGTCCTAACTGAAGGTTCCAGAAATATTGAACGCAGTAAACTTATCGGTGGTCATTCCGCGGGTGGATTGGAGGGATTAAAATGAAACAAGAAAAAAATACAGTACAATTTTCAGAAATCCGTAGCAAAGGATGTAATGATATTGAAATGCTTGAAAGATTTTTACATGGAATCGTTGAAACAGCAACTTCAAAACTTCGTCAGAGAAAACTCAAAACAACTGAAATATCGATACGACTAGTACATGCTAAATCTGAAAACCGATTACCATTGGAATTTACATTTAGCATTAAGCCAACAAGCTCATCTGTGATAATCTATACTGAGGTAATCAATCGCTTTAAAGAATGTTACACAGGTGGGGGAATTCAAGGTTTTACGATTCAATTTGATAAAAATACCCTTGCCTCTGCATAGAAAGGATTTGATATGATTGACCGTTCATATTTACCATTTCAATCAGCAAGAGAGTACCAGGATACAAAGATGCAAAAATGGATGGGCTTTTTCCTATCTGAACATGCATCAGCACTCTCTGATGATACAAACAAAGTAACGTACATGTCTGACTTATCACTAGAGAAGAAATTATTACTCCTCAGTCAAGTATACGCCGGGCAGCTACGCACACGCATTCAAGTGATTGAAAAAAACAAGCGTGTTTCCTACACTGGAACAATACCAAGTCTGACCAAAGATTTCATTTTGATAAAAACTACAACAGGTCACATCAATTTGAAATTAAAAGACATTATTAGTATTGAACTTGTCGAGGAGGTGCTCTATGAATCAGCTTGAGTTTCAGCGTAATCACCTACAAATGGACTATTATAGCGAGAGCTACCAAGATTTTGAACGTGACTTCTACCGCTACTCTAACATGAATATTCCATTGACCTTCCTAACTGATGATATCCTAAAAACAATGGCGACTTCACGTAAGAATTACTTTGTCCTCAATAAGGAAAAGTCCAGAGATAACCGCGATCACTTCTTCATATTTGAAGTAAGTACCGTAGATGAGAATCCGCTAATCTATCATTATACATATAAGAAAACTACAATATATTTAGCAGAAAAATAGGAGCAGTTCAATTGACTGTTCCTATTTTTAATATTCATAAAATCTAAAGTCTTTATACTCTTTAACAATGGAGTCGCCAACCAGAACAGACTATACTGACCAGCGACTACCTTAAATTTAATGTTTCAGATTTATTTTCTTATCTCTAATTTCATAAACTACATCTGCTACATTTTCGAGTAATCGTTTATCGTGGGTGATAAACACGATAGTTCCGGTGTACTCCTTCATTAGTATTTCCAAAGCCTCTAAACTTGGTATGTCAAGGAAGTTACTGGGTTCATCCATTATTAGGATGTTATATCTACCCATGAGCATTTTAGCAAGCAACAATTTTATAATTTCTCCACCGCTTAAAACAGATAAACTTTTTCCAATATCGTTCTGTTTGAACCCCATAGATGCTAGCACTGAACGAATTTCTGATATATTGTAGTCACAATCCTTCTGCATAAACTCCATAACATTCTGATTACTGTTGTACTTGTAACCATTCTGTGCAAAGTAACCTATTTTTGCCTTAGGCGAAATAGAAATTCCTTCTTCATGGTTTAAGATCATTTGGATTAAAGTTGTTTTTCCGATTCCATTACCACCAGTTAACGCCACTTTTGCTCCTAACGGAATTTGAAAAGATGCATTTTCAAACAGAGCCTTATCCCCAAATACTTTATTAATTTCTGCACCGACTATAGGGTATGGATTATGGAGCCCCAATGCTTTACTTTGCCTGAAACGAATTCTGCGAATGCCTTCCGGAGCTTCTACTTTTCCTAAGGCCGCAATCCTGTGCTCTAGGGTTTTAGCAGCATTATACATCTTTTTTTCCTTACTTCCTATTGATTTTTGATGAGCTAAACGCCCTCCGTCTTCAGTACTTTTTTTCTTTGAAGAACCTTTTGCCTTCTGTTCTATTTTACGAGCCTGTTTTCGCTTTTCCTCCGCAGCCCTTTCCAATCGGGCACGTTCCGCAATAAATTGTTCGTATTCTGCAGCTTGGCTCTTACGTTCTTCCTCTTTCTGACGAAGATAATCAGAATAGTTTCCCCAATACTCAGTGATTTTGCCATCTTTCAGTTCCCATATTTTATCTACTATTTCATCAAGAAAATAGCGGTCATGGCTAATAACTAACAGTGCACCTGTAAAATATTTTAGCTGTCCTATTAGAAAATCAATTCCTTCACGGTCTAAATGGCTCGTAGGTTCATCCGCTAAAATACCATGAACCTGTGCCGATAAGGCCTGTGCTATTTTAAGCCTTGTTTCTTCACCACCGCTCATAGTCTGTATATTTAATTGCTCAACACCTAGCTTGCCTACAAGTGCAAAATCTTTTTCCTCCTGCAGAGTTACTTCGTCCAACTGGGGAATATAGGCAAGTTCACCCAGACGATTCATTTTACATCCTGGGGGAGTTAATTCTCCTAAAAGTACCCTGAGTAAAGTGCTTTTTCCAGCACCATTTGCTCCTACTAAACCAATACGGTCATAATCATATACTTCTAATTCATTTATATCTAAAACATCGCGTCCTTTGAATTCCACACGAATGTCTTTTGCTTTTAATATTAATTCCATAACATTTCCTCCTGTCTATAATCGCATGCTTTCATTTGCTTGTATGCAGGGAAAACCCTGCGATTTTAGCAGGAAGAGTTACATGAAAATAAGATACATAAATATTCCTCCAATATTGTTTATTTTAAATCTAATTTTCTAACCTCAGTTATCATTTGGCAAACTATAGCAATGCCAATAATTAAAATACCTGATAGTAAAAACCAATGATTTACACCGATTTTATCAGCAAAGAATCCAGAAAGAATTAACCCAATTGGCATAGCAAGTGACATGATACTTCCGATCAAAGAAAATACACGTCCTAAATATTCAGGCTTAATTTTCTCCTGAAAAAGAGCTGTTTGCACACCGCTATAAAATGGCACCGAAAGCCCCATTATTGCACAGCAAACTACGAATATTACAAATCCATTTGGAGGAAGTATTCCCGAAACGGCTAAACTGGTCCCCATTATAAAAAATGAACTTGTTATTAGTAATACATGCTTTTCGAAGCCCCCTAATCTTCCTAATAATAAGCCTCCTGCTAGCATCCCAAATGCAAAGGAAATTTCCGTAATAGAAATATGCACAGGCGTTCCATTAAAGTGTTCCATGCTTATTAAAGGAAATAGTGCATTGATTGGCATATAAACAAAAGTATATAGTGTTCCTAAGAGTAATAAGGCAAACAATCCTTTGTTTTGTCTCAGAACCACAACTCCTTCTTTCATCTCCCTTATGAAATTTGGTTCTAAACTTTGCACTTGATTACCCAGCTTAGGTATACGTACAATTGCTACCGTAATAGATGCAATCACAGCACCCAATACGTCGATGGCAATAATAGCATTTAAATCCCAAACGGAGTATAAGAGTGCTGCAACTGCCGGACTAACAATATAGCTTATAGACTGCAAAGACTGACTATAGCCTGCGCATTTCGTTAGCTGTTCTTCTGGTACTAAAAGTGGTGTAACCGCATTGAGTGCTGGGGTATGAAAAGCTGTTCCAATGCTACGGATAAACAATACTATCATAATCATCCAGACAGGTAGCTCCATACAGAATGCAACAATAGCAAGCACTGCACCAGCTGCTGCGATAATTAAATCGGCACCAATCATTATCTTCTTCCTATCATGACGATCCACTAGCACACCAATGGCAGGTCCCAAAATCGCATAGGGTAAAAAACCTACTAATGAAGCCATAGACAAGACCATCGCAGATCCTGTTTTTTCTGTAAGGTAAAAAATAATCGCCATTTGCAGGATGGCACTAGTGATTAATGATACTGCTTGCCCTGCCCATATTGCATAAAATTTTCGTTTCCAATTGTTGTATTTTTCCATTTATATTATCTCCTGCATATTATTTTGCTTGAATTTCTATTTTGAATAGCATTCTAGGCAATAAAAAATGCAGGCCAAACCCCACAATGTGGCTTTTGGTCTGCATACATACAATTTGGAAACATTCATATTAAAGACATAGTTAAATAAAGGTATAGTTAAATAACCAATATCCTCACCGTAACTAATGAATGCTCAATATCGTATAAATAAGCACAACAAAAAAGCCTATCATCGGGTATAGATTCTGCTTTTTTTATTGCCAGCTTATCTTAAACGCATTGAGGCTGTCATAGTTTCGGTTCCTCCTACATCTTTGTTTATATCAATTTATAGTATAACACAACAAGATGATATGTTCAATATAAAAGTTATGGAATGAGACTCATACTTCCAATTCGATGCCAGATTTAAAGGATATGACGAAGTTTTCTTCATAGACTGTAACGCTCTGGATTATCTTCCTTAGTAGCAAGCGATTAGCTTTCACAAAATCTTCTGTTTGTAGTTTTAAAAATTCATCAGGATTTTCTAACTCAACCTCAAAATATTTCATTTTACATTCCCTCATTTCATTTATTGATAAATTGAGTTTGCAAAAAAGAGTGGACAATTTTTGTCTACTCTTAACCTTTAAAATAGTTTTTTTTAATCGATTTGAAGTTGCCTAAATTATTACTTATTCGGTAAAATGAAGTATTGCTTTCAACAGATTTCCTTCAACTACACTTCACTTGATTCAAACAAGGTGGGTACATTTCTATTCCCACAAACTCCTTGTCAATGGAAACAAACACGTACCCACAGGGTAAATGGAAATAGAAACTGATAATTTCTAGCTATCACTTCTACTCATTCCAAAAATTTTCTCACTCTGATACTTACCCACCATAAAGCAAAAAGCCTTGCAATCAAGGCTTTCATTATCCCTTTCGTTCAAAGGTTTCTAAGCTTTTACGAGCAGAGCGACACACTCAGCGGTTCGCTATCTCCGTTCTGTCTGCGTGCTAGCACTTGTCAATCACGGACAGCTATCGCATGGGCGGAAGTAAATGCTAATCTTCGTCGTTTTACTCCTTGACTAGCAAACTTACCGCCTCAACATGATGCGTTTGAGGAAATAAATCCACTGGCTGAACTTTCTTCAACTCATATCCCAATTCTTGGTAGAGTTTGATATCACGCGCCATGGTGGCGACATTACATGAGATATAGGCGATGCGGTCGGCTCCTGTTTGGCTACTTGCCTTGATAAAGCTTTCTGTGAGTCCTTTTCTTGGTGGGTCCACTAGTATAAGGCTTGGTTGAATTCCATCTTTAAGCCAATTTTTCATAGCATTTTCAGCTGTGTCACAAACATAGTGGGCATTTGAAATATTGTTTAGCTGAGCATTCTTTTTGCTATTCTCAACCGCTTCTGGAATCACTTCGACACCATAGACTTCCTTGACATGTTTCGCAACAGAAAGACCAATCGTCCCGATACCAGAATAGGCATCAATGATCACATCGTCTTCTTTTAATGCAGCAAAGTCAATGGCTGTTTGATAAAGCTTCTCTGCCATTTGAGTATTGACTTGGTAAAAAGCGGGTCCAGCGATTTGGTAGTCATTTCCCAACATCTGATCAGTGATAAAGTCTTGTCCATAAAGTGTGCGCCACTCCTTACCAAAAATCGCATTTGTATTCTGGTCGTTGATATTTTGCATAACAGACACAATCTCTGGAAACTGCTTGATTAGTTGATCAATCAATTGTTCCACACGGAAAACTTTAGGACGAGTAGTTACCAAAATCACCATGATTTGTCCTGAGTAGTGGCCACGACGCACCACAAGATTCCGAATCAAGCCAGCTTGTTCCTTTTCATCATAAGGTTTCAAATCATAACGGCGGAGCAAGTCTCGTAGGGCTATTACTACCTCATCAATCACAGGATCCTGGATAAAGAAATCTTCTAGAGGCATGAGGTCATGCGAATTCTTACGGAAAAATCCTGTTTCCAAGACACCATTTACTCGACGAACAGGCACCTGAGCTTTGTTGCGATACTTGACTGGATTTTCCATGCCAAGCGTTTCAGCAACCTCTACATCTGCAATTCCAGCAATCTTGTATAGACTATCCTTAACTTGCTTGGTTTTAAACTTGAGCTGTTCTGGATAGGCAAGATGACCTAAATCCGCGATTCCTGAACGCAGGTAAGCCAAATCTAGATCTTGATTACGGTATGGTGATTGGACAAGGTATTCTTCAACTTTCCCAAAACCAATCTTTTTATTGACCTTGAGGACACGCATGAGGATTTTTTCACTCGGTAAAGCATTCTCGACAAAAAAGACCAAACCATCAACCTTGGCAACTCCTGCCCCTTCATGGGTCAAGTCGACAATTTCAACTTCTACAATATCATTTTTCTTTAACATTCTCTTCTCTTTCTATTGGCCGATAAAAAAGACGGCAACGTTACGGTTACCATCTATTATACCATGAAATTTCTTAAGAACCAAAACTCTTGAAGAAGTTGACAATGGCTTGCCAGAGGGAGCTTAGGAAATTGCCGCCGTCCTCTAGCGCCTTATCCGCATCAAAGTTAAGGTTGATATTTTTAAAACTGTCGCCAGCTTGTGAAACAATACTTTGTTTCAGGTCATTCAGGGTTTTAGTGAAGTCTGCATTGCTGAGGATATCACTCTTTGAGAGATTCAAAGCAAAATTGATGATAATATTGATCTGGTTTCCTGTTATAACCTGATCAAGTTTGTAATTTTTCAAGGTATCTTCAACAATTTTACGGACATCTTCCTCTGTCAGATTTCCCTTACTTTCTTTAGCTTTGGCGAGTGCTGACTTGATATCAGCTAGGGCAACATTTAATTTATTAGCATCATAGCCTGACTTGTCCTTGTTTTCAGCATTGATATCGGACAAGGCCTTCAACTCTTCTTGAGCCAAATCTTTGTTGGCTTGTGGCACCTTGGCTCCATTAGCTTCAAGTGAATAGTAAATCCCTGCTAAGGCACTCTCACCTGTAACTGGAATGGGTGCTGCTACAGTGATTTTGGCGTGTTCCACACCCAAAGTTACGGCCGCATTGCGGTACATATCCTGCGTCACCTTAGTGATGTTTTCTGGTGTTTCAATCTTGACCTCAAGTGGCGACTTGTCACCTAGCTTTTGAATCTTGGCTGATGAATACAGTTGTAAGCTAGAGTCATTTGCCACATTCATAATCTTAGAATAGACATCAGGTGTCATGGTCTTGAGTTCTTTGGTGTCTGTTGAGGCATTGTAGCCTAGTTTTTTTAGAGTTTGATTTTTTTGATCTTCAGACAATGAAGAACCTAGGACATATTCAGGTTGAACATAGGTTTCGTCGATGACTTTTTGAACATCTGTTGCTGCATGGGCGCTATTCATAGCTGTTACTGCCCACAAGACCGCAGCACTAGTCAGAAAGAGTTTCTTTCTCATAGGGAATTCCCTCCTTTACCTTTCTAGAGTAATATATCTATCTTAAAGAAAACTTATAACAAAAACACCTGGGCTAGCCAGATGTCGAAAAGAGAGTGAAACATTTGATGATGTAAAGGTTAAGTTGAACCTGTCTAGAATAGTAATAATTTCCTCCATTTACATAGAGTTCGGATCCATGAAAAATGGAAATGGGGTGAATATAACTATAAGTCTTTCCAGTGGTGTTACCAAGCAAGGGAGCAACAGTATCACGAGAGTACTGTTTGGCCAGTGCTAGGGTGTTTTCCTTACCATTTTGGGCGATAAAATCGATATAGGCAGGTCCAAAATTATAGGCTTGAACAGCTGTCCAGACATCAACACCCTTCTTCTGGGCAAGATAGAGATTGTCTGTCAGAGTTTGAATACCTTGCCGAATGCTAGAGGCGTTATCATTGATGGTGTTGGTTGAACCACTTGCTGACTCACTAGACTGCATAACATCGCCTTCTTTTCCTTTTGTTTCGGTATAAATCATAGCGAGCACAAGCTCTTCGTTTGCTGGGGTGTCTTTTTCACTCAAGATTTCTCGCACCATGGGTTGATAGGTCATAACTTGCTTGACATCTTGGTGAACGCGGTAAGCTTTATAGCCAGCAAAAAGGAAGACTGCTAGTACAAGCACTCTTCGAATTCGTTTAAACATTATTTACTTTGGATATCCTCGATATTTTTGATTAAGATAGAGTAGGTTCCATTGTCATTTTGGATAAACTCAACAGACTCGGCGTCTTGATATACATTATTGGGAACGATGAGCTCAATTCCATTTGACAAGGAAAGTTTTTGGTTTTCAAATTTTTTAAGCTGACGACTGGCATCAATTTCATCAAATTGAACTGGTTCTGGGACAGCTTCTTTAACTTGGTCAATAAAGCTTAATCGAGCCGTCAAATTGTTGTCAAAAAGGTCGTTGGCCAATTTCTCAGGCGACAATTCATTGCTTTCTTCTAGGTTGTTGAAAATCGCTGATTTGACCTTAGATTGAAATTGAAAATCATCTGTGTTAAAAGTCTCAGCAATTCTCTGGGCCGTTTTTTCTAGTTCTTTGATAGATTTCTTTGGTGAAATCTTAGGGGCTACGGCAAGGAGATTATCTGAAAAATAGTTCAAAAAAGTCCCGTTGTACTTGATTCGTTTTTCAATCAGATGGTACTTGCGGTTCTGAAGATTGACCACCAAGGCCTCGTCAGCACCCGTTCCAAATCCAGGGAGGTTATTCTGAGTCAGCTTGATTGGATTATCAACCTCTCCTCCGAGGTGGGTCAAGGTCTCCCGCAGGGCAATTCGTAAGAAAGCAAAATGTTCTACACCTTCTTTAGAAAATTGCACAAAAATCAAGTCATTGGTCTTGAGATTTTCTGAAATGCTGAACTCCTCTTTCCAGAGATTAGCCAGTGTTACTGATGTCTCCAATAAATCGTCTGTGATGTGATTGAAGAAGGGATTTTCTTCCTCGAAAATCCCAGTCTTGGCTTCATCTGAATACACACGTTCAATTTTTTTACGCAAGTATTCTTCGATTTTTAGAGTGATATTGAGAAACTTATCCGCTAGGAACAGCTCGGTATCATCCGGGCTAAACTGATGGATAATAGCTTTCTTAATATAAATGTCCATAAAAGTTTTAGTCCTCGTATAATGGGAAGGCATCTGTCAATTCTTTGACTGAACTTCTCACTTCTTCTAAGACAGCTTCATTTTCTGCATTTTTAAGGGTTTTAATGATCAGTTCAGCCACTTTACGACTTTCTTCTTCACCAAATCCACGTGCAGTAATGGCTGCTGCTCCGATACGAATCCCACTTGTCTTGAATGGTGACAAGCTTTCGTAAGGGATTGAGTTTTTATTTAGGGTAATATTGACTTCATCCAGCAAGTTTTGAGCAACTTTTCCGTTTTCTACAACCTTAGTCACATCCACTAGGAAGAGGTGGTTTTCAGTTCCTCCAGAAATGATACGAAAATCAGTGTCTTGCAAGAAGACATCTGCCATAGCCTTGCTGTTCTTGATAACATTGACAGCATATTCCTTGAAGGCTGGATCCAAAACTTCTTTGAAGGAAACTGCCTTAGCTGCAACAACATGCTCCAAAGGACCGCCCTGAATACCTGGGAAAATAGCTGAATTGATTTTCTTGGCAAGTTCTTCGTCATTGGTCAAAATCAAACCACCACGTGGTCCACGAAGGGTTTTGTGGGTCGTTGTTGTCGTGATGTGAGCGTATGGCACTGGGCTTGGGTGAAGACCAGCTGCAACCAAACCAGCGATATGAGCCATATCTACCATGAGCTTAGCGCCAACAGCATCTGCAATTTCACGGAATTTGGAAAAGTCGATAATTTGAGAATAGGCTGAAGCACCTGCTACGATCAATTTGGGTTTTACTTCTTGAGCTTGTTTCAAGATAGCATCAAAATCCAAGATTTCCGTTTCAGGGTCAACACTGTAAGAAACAAAGTTGTAGGTTTGACCTGAGAAGCTAACAGGAGCCCCATGAGTCAAGTGACCACCTGCGGCCAAGTCCATCCCCATAACCGTATCACCTGGTTCAATTAAGGCCATGTAAGCCGCACAGTTGGCTTGGCTTCCTGAGTGTGGTTGGACATTGGCAAATTTAGCACCGAAAATTTCTTTTGCGCGTTCAATGGCTAGAGTTTCTACCATATCTACCACATCTGTACCACCATAATAACGGCGTCCTGGGTAGCCTTCGGCGTATTTATTCGTCAAGATAGACCCTTGAGCTGCCATAACTGCCTTGGAAACCACGTTTTCCGAAGCAATCAACTCAATGTTGTTTTGTTGGCGTTCTTCTTCTTTGGAAATAGCATTCCAGAGATCAGCATCATATGCTTTAAAATCATCTTTGTCAAAAATCATAGGTCTTCTCCTTTATAGTGTGACTGGTCCCTTAATTTAATTTTACAGTAAGAAAGTAAACTAAAAGATGCGAATAAACCGTTTCTGCACTTTATCACAAGTATAACCAACTTTTTCATAAAATGCATGAGCACCCAGACGATGATCGGCAGAGTTCAAGCGGATAAACCCATAACCACGTCTTTTTGCTTCTTGCTCCAACCCTTGTAGTAAGCTTTTACCAATACCTTGCCCTTGAGCTTGAGGCGAAACCGCTAAGCCTAAGATATTGAATCCTGCTTTGGAATAGAGAGATTCATAAACTTCAGCGTGGACATATCCAAGTAAAACATGACTAGCTGCATCCTCATAACCAAGTAGGAAATGATGGGAATCCTGAGCCAGTCTAGCTAGTTGGCTAGCCGTGTCCTCTAGACTAAAAGAATAGCCCAAAGCCTCTTGGTTAATGTCACATATAGCTTTCACATCTATTTCTTGCAAATCTCTTAGCATCTCATTCCTCCTCAAAAGAAATCTCTGGCAACCGTGCAAGAATATCTTCTCGCTTAATCGCCCCTTGGCGCAAGATTTTCACCTTGTCTCCAGACAGATCCAAAATAGTTGAATCCTGTCCAGTTAGAAAAGCATCGTCTCCCAGACCCAGAACCTCTTGGTCAAAATCCTCTAGAATTTTATCAAAGGTCACTCCACTTGCCTGACCTGAGATATTGGCAGACGGCCCAATCAAGGGACCTGTCTCTCGAATCAAATCCAGTGTAATGGGGTGACTGGGCATCCGAAATCCAACAGTTGCAAGGCCAGAATTGACCCAATAGGGAACTCTGTCATTGGCTTCGAGAATAATGGTCAAGGGACCTGGTAAAAAGATCTCGACAAGTTTGGGTAGACAAGCTGGCTGATTCTTTGAAAAGTGCAATATGTCCTCTAGAGAGGCGATATTTAGATTGAGCGCCTTATCTCTAGGACGACGTTTAAGTTGGTATACATGTTCAACTGCTTTTTCGTCTAGAGCCTTGGCAAAAAGACCGTAAACTGTCTCAGTAGGCAAAACGACAGCTCCGCCATTTTCCAATTCTTGTATAATCCTGTCCATCATCAACAACAACCATCCTATCTTGACCAAACTGGTCCTTAAGTGTACGAACTTTTTTTTCAGGAAGATGTTTCCTAAAAAGTTCAGGAACACTTTGACCTTGCTTGTATCCAATTTCAAGGTAAATCTTACCACCATCTTTGAGATAGTCTTTTGCATCTTCCGCAATTCTACGGTAAATAGCTAGGCCATCCTCGTCTGCAAAGAGAGCTAGATGAGGCTCCGAATGCAAGACATTCAAGCCGACCTCTGACTCATCTTCACGAGAGATATAGGGTGGATTGGAAACAATTATATCATATTTTTCAGAAATTTCTGTAAAACAGTCAGATTTTTTTAAAAATATTTGAAGATTTTGATTTTTAGCATTTTCATTAGCTACATCTAAAGCATCTTGGGAAATATCTGCTGCTGTCACTGACCAATCTGGTCTAGCTTTTGCTAATGCAAGGGCAATGGCTCCACTTCCAGTCCCAATATCTAGGACCTTAAGATTTTCTTCATGATTTTCAGCCAGGATAAGCTCCACCAACTCCTCTGTCTCTGGACGAGGAATCAAAACCCGCTCATCAACTTTTAACTGCATTCCAAAGAAATCTGCATGACCAATGATATACTGGGCTGACTTATGAGCTGCTAACTGCTGGAAAATTTCTTCTACAAATTGTTTTTCTTCCTCGTTTACCTCTTGCTGAAGGGCAAAAACAAAGTCTGTAAAAGTGAGGTTTTTCAGGCTACGATAGACAAAAGAGAGGCTTTCAGCTTCCTCTCCTTGTCTTATCAACTCTTCTTCAAAATCTGAAAATAATTGAGCTAATTTCATTATTTGTTTAATTCTTCTAATTTTTGTGTTTGGTCATAGAGCACCAAAGCATCCACAACTTCATCCAATTTACCAGATAAAATTGTGTCTAGTTTTTGGAGGGTTAAGCCGATACGGTGATCTGTGACACGGTTTTGTGGGAAGTTATAAGTGCGTATACGTTCTGAACGATCTCCAGTACCGATTGTCGACTTACGCTCAGCGTCTTGTTCATCTTGGGCAATCTGAGCAAAGTGGTCAGCCACACGCGCACGGATGATTTTCATTGCCTTCTCACGGTTTTTCTGCTGGGTACGTTCTTCCTGCATTTCAACCTTGATATTGGTTGGCAAGTGAACGATACGAACAGCAGTCGCAACCTTGTTGACGTTCTGTCCACCAGCACCTGATGCGTGGTAGATGTCAACACGAAGGTCTTTTGGATCAATATCGTATTCTACTTCTTCGACTTCAGGCATGACAAGAACTGTGGCAGTTGATGTATGGACACGACCTTGGCTTTCTGTCACAGGAACACGTTGCACACGGTGGGCACCTGATTCGTACTTGAGTTTAGAGTAAACAGATTGACCTGAAACCATGGCAACGACTTCTTTGAAACCACCGACACCGTTCATAGAAGCTTCCATAACTTCAAAGCGCCATCCCTGAGCTTCAGCATACTTTTGGTACATGGTTAGCAAATCTCCAGCGAAAAGTGCTGCTTCGTCTCCACCAGCGGCGCCACGGATTTCAAGGATGATATTCTTGTCATCGTTTGGATCTTTAGGAAGGAGCAAGATTTTTAGTTTTTCTTCGTATTCTTCTTTTTCAGCCTTAGCATCTTTTAGTTCTTGCTTGGCCATTTCTTCCAAGTCCGCATCCCCGCCAGATTCTTTAATCATCTCTTCTGCATCAACGATGTTTTGAAGGACTTGTTTGTACTCACGGTAGGCAGTTACCGTATCACGAGTAGAAGCCTCTTCTTTTGAAAGCTCCATGAAACGCTTGGTGTCCGAAACCACATCTGGGTCACTGAGCAACTCTCCTAATTCTTCATAACGGTCTTCTACAGCTTGTAGTTGATCATAGATGTTCATTTTTCTTCATTCTCCTTATTGATTTCAGGGGCAAAATAATGTTTACGGCAAACTGATATATAGGTTTCATTTCCACCGATCTGAATTTGTTCGCCATCATAGACTGGCACACCATCTTGAGTTCGCAACACCATAGTCGCCTTTTTCTTACAGTACTGACAGATGGTCTTGATTTCTTCAATCTTGTCTGCTAAGAGCAAGAGGTATTTGGAGCCTTCGAACAGTTCATTGCGAAAATCATTTTTCAAACCAAAAGCCATGACAGGTATGTCTAACTCATCGACAACACGAGCTAAGTCGTAAACATGATGACGCTTGAGAAACTGGGCTTCATCAACTAACACACAGTATGGTTTTTCAGATAGGTCTCGGATATAGCCGAAGATATCAGTTGTTTCCTCAATCGCAAGAGCAGGGCGTTTCATACCGATTCGGCTCGACACATAGCCAACACCGTCACGAGTATCCCGAGCTGAAGTCATAATCACAACACCTTTTCCTTGCTCCTCATAGTTATAGGCCACTTTGAGAATCTCAATCGTCTTACCAGAGTTCATGGTCCCATAACGATAATACAACTGTGCCATGTTTCTTGCTTCACGTCCATTTCTAAATTTTTGCTACATTCTAGTATATCATAATTTTCTTAAGCTTTAAACGGCAAAATGTGGTAAAATAGAAGAAATCAAAAACTAGTGGAGGAAGCTATTATGCCATTTGTACGCATCGATTTATTTGAAGGACGCACGCTCGAGCAAAAGAAAGCTCTTGCTAAGGAAGTAACAGAAGCTGTTGTTCGCAACACTGGAGCACCTCAATCTGCTGTCCATGTCATCATCAACGACATGCCAGAAGGAACTTACTTCCCACAAGGAGAAATGCGCACCAAATAAGCTAGCTTAAGCAGAATTGCTTAGGCTTTTTCAATCTCCAAGTAGTATCCATTGAAGAAATAGTTCAAATTTGTTACAATTTGAAAAGAGACTTGGAAAAATTTCCAAGAAAAGAGCTATTTATTAAAGGAAACATTATGATTACACGTGAATTTGATACCATCGCTGCTATCTCTACTCCACTAGGTGAAGGGGCTATTGGTATTGTCCGCCTGAGCGGAACAGAAAGTTTTGCTATTGCGCAAAAGATTTTTAAAGGAAAAGACTTGAGTAAGGTTGCTAGCCATACTCTCAACTACGGTCACATTATTGATCCTCTGACTGGTAAAGTCATGGACGAGGTTATGGTTGGAGCTATGAAGTCTCCAAAAACCTTCACTCGTGAGGATATTATCGAGATTAACACCCACGGTGGGATTGCGGTGACCAATGAAATTCTCCAACTAGCGATCCGTGAAGGAGCTCGGTTGGCAGAACCTGGTGAATTTACCAAACGTGCCTTCCTAAATGGACGTGTGGACTTGACTCAGGCTGAGGCGGTGATGGATATCATCCGCGCCAAGACAGACAAGGCCATGAACATTGCGGTCAAACAACTTGATGGTTCACTTTCTGATCTTATCAATAATACCCGTCAAGAAATCCTCAATACGCTTGCCCAAGTCGAGGTCAATATTGATTATCCTGAGTATGACGATGTTGAGGAAGCCACTACTGCTGTTGTCCGTGAAAAGACTACGGAGTTTGAGCAATTGCTAACCAATCTCCTTAGAACAGCCCGTCGTGGTAAAATCCTTCGTGAAGGAATTTCTACAGCAATCATTGGCCGCCCCAACGTTGGGAAATCAAGCCTTCTCAACAACCTCTTGCGTGAGGACAAGGCTATCGTTACAGATATTGCAGGAACTACTCGAGATGTCATCGAAGAATACGTCAACATCAATGGTGTTCCCTTAAAATTGATTGACACAGCTGGTATCCGTGAAACGGATGATATTGTGGAGCAAATCGGTGTCGAGCGTTCGAAAAAAGCCCTCAAGGAAGCCGACTTAGTTCTACTGGTGCTAAATGCCAGTGAACCGCTGACAGCGCAAGACAGACAACTTCTTGAGATTAGCCAAGATACAAACCGTATTATTCTTCTTAATAAAACCGATCTGCCTGAAGCGATTGAAACTTCGGAACTACCTGAAGACGTTATTCGTATTTCAGTCCTTAAAAACCAAAATATCTATCAGATTGAAGAACGTATCAACAACCTCTTCTTTGAAAATGCTGGTCTAGTCGAGCAAGATGCTACTTACTTGTCCAACGCCCGTCATATTTCCTTGATTGAGAAGGCTGTTGAAAGTTTGCAAGCTGTTAATGAAGGGCTGGAACTAGGTATGCCAGTTGACTTGCTTCAAGTTGACTTGACCCGTACTTGGGAAATCCTCGGAGAAATCACTGGGGATGCTGCTCCAGATGAACTCATCACCCAACTCTTTAGCCAATTCTGTTTAGGAAAATAAGAAAAATCCATGATCGTTCGGTCATGGATTTTATATTTATTAATAATCTGGTCTTAAGACACCTGTTACAGTTGCCTTGGTCGCTTCGTAGTCGCCATCTACGACAACTTTGATAATGCGTTTGGCATCTTCTTCTGGTGCTGGAACTAGAGGTAGACGAGTCGGTCCAGCTTCAAATCCCATGTAGTTCAGAACGGCCTTAACTGGAGCAGGACTAGGATAAGAGAAGAGGGCATTGACTTTAGGAATGAACTTACGTTGAATTGCTGCGGCTTTCTTCATATCGCTTTCTGAAATGGCAGTGAACATCTCGTGCATTTCATCCCCATTTGTATGGGATGCAACAGAAATAACCCCGTCCGCACCAAGGTTCATGGCATGAAAAGCATCACCATCCTCACCAGTATAGACCAAGAACTCTTCTGGCTTATGCTCAATCAAGTAAGCCATATTGGCCAAGCTAGTACATTCTTTGACACCAATGATATTTGGATGGTCAGCCAAACGAAGCATGGTTTCTGGAGTTAATTCGACAACTACACGCCCTGGAATGTTATAAATAATAATTGGTAGGTCAGAAGCATCCGCAATCGCCTTAAAGTGCTGATACATCCCTTCTTGAGAAGGCTTGTTATAGTATGGTACGATAGCAAGACCAGCAGCAAAACCACCAAACTCAGCAACTTCTTTGACAAACTCAATAGAATCACGCGTATCATTGGTACCTACACCCGCAATCAAGGGAACGCGTCCATTGACAATCTTTTGTACAGCCGCAAACAACTCCAACTCCTCATCGTGGGTCAAAGTTGGACTCTCAGCAGTCGTTCCAGCTAGAAGAATGCCGTCTGTATGATGGGCCAATAAATGCTCAATCAATGCTGGAATAGCATCAAAGTTGATGGAACCATCCTCGTGAAAGGGGGTAATAAAGGCTGTGATGATTTTACACTCTTTTAAATCTTGATAAGACATGAAAACACCTCTCTATTTCAAAGAAGGAGTTCATCTGAACTCCTAAATTATATGACTATTTTAATTCAAATTTCAATTCAGCTGTTGGACGAACCAATCCACGTTCATGAAGAGTTTCTGCAATCTGAACTGAGTTCCAAGCAGCACCTTTGAGAAGGTTATCTGAAACAACCCACATGTGAATTCCTTTTTCTGCATCCAAGTCTTTACGGATACGACCAACAAAGGTATCACGTGAACCCACTGCATTGATGGCTTGCGGATAGATTTGATGAGCTACATCATCTTCAAGAACAGCACCCGGGAAGGCTGCGATAGCTGCTTTTACTTCTTCGATTGGAGCCACTTCTTTTGTTTCGATGTAAACAGACTCAGAGTGAGCTGACAAGACTGGAATGCGCACACATGTTGCAGACACTGCGATACTATCATCTTCCATGATTTTCTTAGTTTCCTTGGTCATTTTCATCTCTTCGTAAGTGTAATCATTGTCAGTGAAAACATCAATTTGTGGAAGAGCGTTAAAGGCGATAGGATAGTGTTTCTTGTCACCACCTGAAGGCAAGATTTCAGCATGTAAATCACGTGGTTTCACTCCATCATTCAAGACTTCACGAAGTTCACGTTGTGTCTCAAGAATTGCTCCCATACCAGCACCTGAAACTGCTTGGTAAGTTGAGACAATGATACGGTCCAAGCCCCATTTTTGGCGAACTGGCTCAAGAGCCACCATCATTTGAATTGTTGAACAGTTAGGGCAGGCAATGATACCGTTGTGGGCATCAAGTGCATGAGCATTGACCTCTGGAACAACCAAAGGAACATCTGGATTTTGACGGAAGTAAGATGTATTATCTACTACTACCGCTCCAGCTTTCACTGCGTGTGGTGCATATTTAGCTGATGTAGAACCACCTGCTGAAAAGAGAGCAATATCAACTCCTTCAAAAGCTGTTTCAGTCGTTTCTTCAATCGTAATATCTTGATCTTTAAATTTCAAAGTCTTGCCTGCTGAACGTGCAGAAGCAAGTAAACGAATTTTATCGATTGGAAGTGTTGATTCTTCCAACATTTTTATCATCTGAGCTCCGACAGCACCTGTCGCGCCGACTACAGCAACTGTATATCCCATAAATAACCTCTTTCGGAATTTTCTAAAAATTTCTATAATAGATGTATTATACTACTTTTTCCATGAATTGCAAAGCTTTTTCATCATTTTTTGGAAAATAAAAATCCCCAGTCGCTAGACTAGGGACTAAGAGGCATCTTCATGTGATGAGCAGGTTCACACAACTCATCAAGGTCCGCTCCTGCGTTATGACCTCCTTATGCTCAATAGTAGTCCGAAGACTACCTATCGACTCATCGCATCTACTATTCTACTAAAGAGAATGACTTTTGTCAACAGACGAAACTCTTTATACTCTTCGAAAATCTCTTCAAACTTCGTCAGCGTCGCCTTACCGTATGTATGGTTACTGACTTCGTCAGTTTCATCTACAACCTCAAAAACATGTTTTGAGCTGACTTCGTCAGTTCTATCTACAACCTCAAAGCAGTGCTTTGAGCAACCTGCGGCTAGCTTCCTAGTTTGCTCTTTGATTTTCATTGAGTATTAGTTTTATTTACACAGGTGCATAAGAAATATCTTTGAAAAACTTGGGGAAAACATAACAAAAAACCTTGTAAATAAAGGTTTTTTCTGTCTATTTAATGCTAATTGCCGGGATTGAACCGGCGACCTCATCCTTACCATGGATGCGCTCTGCCAACTGAGCTAAATCAGCTTACTTAAGAAGTATACTATAGTTAGAAAAACTTGTCAAGTTTCCTTAGAAATTTTCCATAAGAAAAAGCCAGGTAAGAGCCACCTAGCTTCTCTTCGTCTATTTGCTTAAATCAATTCGACGACCAATTTTACCAATGATAATCGCACCAATAATTAATGAGGCAAATTCACCAATCCCTGTTGTGAACCAAGTAAGGAAAAATGGTAATTGCGCTACGATATTCAACTCTGCAGCGATAGTAAACATGGAAATTGAAAAGAGGATTGAAAAGAAGAAATGATCTTTTCGAATTAATCCATTAAAGAGGTAATCTTTGCTGTATTTTGCAAAAAGCCAAACACCTAGACTAAGGAATACTAGAGTTGATCCACCACCAACAAAGACATCTAGCAGTCCGAAGCTAAAGAAATTAGCAATCATACAACCGATAGTAACTCCGATAATGTACTTTGGATTGTAAAAAGCCATAAAGTTCATCATTTCTGAAATACGGAACTGATAAGCACCGTAGCTAATGGCATTTAGGGGTGGTGTGACAGTTAAAACGACATAGATAGCAGCAACGATTGCAATATCTGCAACATCACGAATAGTTAATTTTTTCATCTTTTCTCCTTTGGCGGTTGCCCGCGTGTAATATGCTTGGTGAAAGAAGCTAAGCACCAAGGGTTGATTCAATCAACCTTACTAGTATAGCACAATAACTTGCTTTATGCTATACTAAAAGTATGAAAAAACGCATTCAAAGTCTCTTCGAGAATGAGCTCTTAGCCTATCTCTTTTTTGGTGTAGCAACTACTCTTGTCTCCATTCTATCCCGATTAGTCATTTATCAATTAACCCATAAAGAACTGCTTGCTACTGGACTAGCAAATAGTATCGGTATCCTCTTTGCCTTTTTTACAAATGATAGACTTGTATTTAAGCAAGTTAGGCAGAATTGGCCAAGCCGTTTAGTAAAATTTACTCTAGCACGTCTTTCTACTTTTCTTTTAGACATGTTTTTAACATTTTTCTTTGTGACACAGTTTCCTAATATTATCGGACAATTTGTAAATAATAATATAGACAAGGTTAATAGTATTGAAACCGTTATTTCACAATTCTTGATAATTATCCTCAATTATATTTTTAGTAAGGTATTTATTTTTAAAAAATAAGAAAAAATTAAGCATATTGCTTGCAAGAACTTCTTAATTAATATATAATCAAGAGTAAAAATTTTGGAAAGGAATTATGAAAATGTTAAAAGATCTTAAAGCATTTTTGCTTCGTGGTAATGTTGTTGACCTTGCTGTCGGTGTGATTATTGCCTCTGCTTTTGGTGCTATCGTAACTTCATTCGTTAACGATATCATCACTCCTCTACTATTGAACCCAGCCTTGGAAGCTGCGAAAGTACAAAATATCGCTGAGCTTGCATGGAATGGTGTTACATATGGTAAATTCTTGAGTGCTATTATCAACTTCCTTGTTGTAGGTACTGTTCTCTTCTTCGTTATTAAAGCTATGGAAAAAGCCCAAAGCCTTACTAAGAAAGAAGAAACTGTTGAAGAAGCTCCAGCTGGACCAACTGAATTGGAAGTACTTCAAGAAATCAAAGCTCTTCTTGAGAAAAAATAATCGATTAAAAGGATCTAGCGCAAAGCTAAATCCTTTTTTCTTTACTCTTTTGGTAACTTACCTGCTTTCTCAAGCATTTTCTTAATAAGATAAGGCATCTTAACATTTTCCCGACCTTTTTTCTCAATCAATTTTTTCACAAATTCTGGCATTTGTAAATCTTGAGATTCGGCCAAGATATTTTTCGTCTCATCTGAAGGAACTAACTCATCAAAGGTTTCTTCTTCTGGGAGAAATTCCTTAAACTCTTTGTCCTCATTAGCTCTGACTGTATTAACCAAGGCATCAATCAAACGAGAATCTGTATTTGGCATTGGTGGACGATGGTAGTTTACACCAAATTCCTGACATAGGTCATAACATTCCACATCATTGTCAAACAAGACTTCAATATGCTCGCTAATGAAGCTGATAGGAACAAAAATATAATGGTCTGGATGTTCTTTCCGTTCTCTGAGATACTCTAAGACATCTGGCTTAATCCATGGAATCCCGATATCACTTTCACTTTGCCAAGTGTTAGTATATTGCTCAGAACTCAAACCTAGTTTTTCAGCGACAAGCTTGCTATTTTCAAAAATTTGGTCAATATATGGGTCACCAAAATCCAAGGCAAAAATGGGCACACTGTGGGCTGAAAAGATGACTTTAAAGCTATCCTGCTTTACTTCTTCTTTTAAAATTTTACCAATTTCATCTGCCCAATAGTTTAATAGCGCTTCTTCTTGATACCAGTCCTTAATGACTAAAAATTGAATTTGCTTGCTTTCTAAAAATTTCTCATAACCCATGACAGAGTAGAAAGAATAATGGGGCTCCAAAATCAAGCAAATACACTGTTCAATGCCGTCTGCTTCCATCTGACCAATCACATTTGGAATAAAGGGACTGGAAAACTTATTAGCAAAATAAACACTATACTCATTTCCCAGCCTAGCCTCTACCAAGGCAACCTCTTCACGCGTAATTTTTTGCAGAGGCGTGCCGCCAATTCGTACATAATTATCATAGAGAGTTTGAATTTCGTGGTCTTGAGGTCTCACTCCACGACGAATATTTGTGAAAAAATCAGCCACACCTTCAAAGGTAATCTCTTCTGGCGAACCGAAAGTCATCATTAAAATTGCTTTTTTCATAATCGCTTCCTTGTGATATTTTTATCAAGTTTATTTTATCATTAATTCGTTGATAAGTAAACGCCAACATAGTGAATTTCCCTAACTTCAGTCTTTTGTTTTTCTCTCTTTTCTATGATACAATGGAAAAAATGAATTCAAAAGGAGTTTTTTATGACTTATCCCAATCTCTTGGACCGATTCCTAACCTACGTTAAGGTCAACACGCGCTCTGATGAACACTCTACTACTACTCCAAGTACGCAGAGTCAGGTAGATTTTGCTACAAATGTCCTGATCCCTGAAATGAAACGTGTTGGATTACAAAATGTTTATTATCTAGCAAATGGTTTTGCAATTGGAACCTTGCCAGCCAATGATCCATCTTTAACACGTAAGATTGGCTTCATCTCCCACATGGATACTGCTGATTTTAAAGCCGAAGGAGTCAAGCCACAGGTAATTGAAAACTACGATGGTGGTGTGATTGAACTTGGAAATTCTGGTTTCAAACTCGATCCAGCTGACTTTAAGAGTCTAGAGAAATATCCAGGACAAACGCTCATCACAACCGATGGAACAACCTTACTAGGTGCTGATGACAAGTCAGGGATTGCTGAAATTATGACTGCTATTGAATATCTGACTGCCCATCCTGAAATCAAGCACTGTGAGATTCGTGTTGGTTTTGGTCCAGATGAAGAAATCGGTGTTGGTGCCAATAAATTTGATGCAGAAGATTTCGATGTAGATTTTGCCTATACTGTAGATGGCGGACCTCTCGGAGAACTTCAGTACGAGACCTTCTCAGCCGCTGGTGCTGAATTGCATTTCCAAGGACGCAATGTCCACCCTGGTACTGCCAAAGGGCAGATGGTCAATGCCCTTCAGCTAGCAATTGATTTTCATAATCAACTTCCAGAGAATGACCGACCCGAGTTAACAGAAGGTTACCAAGGCTTCTACCACCTAATGGATGTGATAGGTAGTGTCGAAGAGGCACGTGCAAGCTACATCATTCGTGATTTTGAAAAAGATGCCTTTGAAGCGCGTAAAGCAGCAATGCAGTCTATCGCTGATAAGATGAATCAAGAACTTGGTAGCGACCGTGTCACCCTAAACTTGACAGACCAGTACTACAATATGAAAGAAGTCATTGAGAAAGATATGACTCCAATTACCATTGCCAAAGCCGTTATGGAAGATTTGGGTATTACTCCTATTATCGAACCAATTCGTGGAGGGACAGACGGCTCTAAGATTTCCTTTATGGGAATCCCAACTCCTAATATCTTTGCGGGAGGAGAAAATATGCATGGACGTTTTGAATACGTCAGCCTTCAGACTATGGAACGTGCAGTTGATACCATCATTGGTATCGTAGCTTATGAAGACTAAAAAGACGAGGTAGCTTAGCTACTTCGCCTTTCTTTTTATTCTGCTGGTTTTTCTTGATTTCCAGTACTTGTTGTAGATTCTGTTGTTTCCTTTTCTGAAGCTGGTTCAGCAGGTTTAGAATCTGTTGTATTGCTTGGTTTGTTTTCGTCCCTTGCAGTTTCACTGTTAGATTCTGCAGCCACTGATGTTTCAGTTTCGGAACTTGTGTTCTCACCATTTGACTCGGCATTTGTCGCTGGAGTTGCTTCTTCACTTGAGCTTGATTTTGACTTGATTTCTTGATTCAAGACTAGAATAGCTTTTGTCAATTCAAGTAAAGCAGCTTTATCTTTACTCTTAGCAGAAAGTTGATCTAGTAAAGCATCTACCTTATCAAAGTCCGCATCAGAACCCTTGTTGTTTTCTAAATAAGAGTGAAGCGACATGAGAATATCGTAGAGTTTTTGATAGAGTACTAGTGTCTGAGGGTCTTGCTCAGCATTTTCCTTTTCTTGTTGAAGGGCGCTAGCGATACGAGTCAAGACATCTTTTACCTGACTGTTTACTTCATCCAAGTCCGCATCAGCCTTGTTTGTGGCAGCTTTGAGATTTTCTACTTCTTCTGCCAAGGATTGTCTGATTCCTTCTTCTTGGATTTGTTCTAAGAGTTGATTTGCCTTGCTCAAGAGGCTTTCTACTTCTTCCTTGCTAACATGATTGACATGTTCTTCAGGCATAAAGTCTCCGTACAATTCTTTCAAGAAGCCATAAATAGCTGTCTTGGCAGTTTGGTTATCAACTTTTTCAGTATCTAGAACTGTCTGAGTCGATTTAGCAGTAGTTGGTTGAGCTTTCAAAGCTTCTTCCACTTCTTGTTTTGCCTGATAGATGCTTGGGAATAGTCTGTTCAATTCTGCTGCCTTAAGGAAAGATTGAGATTGATACAAGGTCCAAGTCAACTGAGCTACTTTGTTCCGAAGTTCATCATTTAAACGACCGTCATTTACGTGTTCGTAGAAATACTTGATGTATTCCACTGTTGTAACACCTGTTCGGTCATTAAAGTCTTGAAGAGCTTGAAGTTGTGATTCAACCGCTGCTAAACCAGCCTCATCTTTAGCCAACTTAGCTTCTTGGAGTCGAACGAGAAGGTCTTTCTTAGGAAGCCCATAAGAATCTGTATCCAGTGTATTGATTTTATCAATCAAGGCTTGATATTTCTTATCTAGAGCACTTGTTTCAACAGGTTTGACACTTTCATCAATATGGATATATTGCTTATCAAAGAGATCAAGTGTCGCAAGATAACCCGCTGTAGAGTTAGTTGCCAGTTTCTTCATGTTTTCAGTAAACTGACCTAAAGCTAACTCAATCTGTCTTTGTTCGATAGGCTTGTCTTTGTAGATGCTTCTACTATCAGCTAGAAGTTGATCTACTTTTGCCAAGACTGCCTTCTCATCAAAAGCTCCAGGTTGATAATTGGATTGCAGGGCTGGAATCTTGTTTTTCAAAGCCACTTCATAGCCCTTGGTTTGAACCTTGATGTAGTGATTATGATCTCCATGAGGAATCACAAAACTACCATTTTCTACCTGTAAACTATAAGGAGACACACCATCTCGCAAAGCAGTCGTGTAAAGTTCATTTAGGAAATCAAGTTCTGGATTTCCAGTTTGGAGTGGCAAACGAACATGTTCCTTACGAACAGCATAGGGATGGATATGAGTTGGATCGTAGGCTTGGTCTGGATTTCCAAAGACAAAGAATCCGTTTGAAATTCTAATCGCTTCAAGTGGAACTCCGTATGTTTTAGAAATATAAGCAATCTTTTCTTCATCGCTAGCATCTCTTGAGAAAGACTCTACCGTTTTAGCAAGAGGTTTTACAGGCTCCGCATCATGATGTGTTTTCAAATGATCCTGAGCTGCCTTAATTTGGTCTGCTGTCAAATCCTTCTTGAAGAAGTAATGATTGTGATCACCGTGACTCATAACAAAGCCTTGCTCATCTTCACTAATGACACGATTGGCATCAAAACCGTGATCGTGTTCCTCACCATGATGATGTCCATGATGATCTTCGTCGTGATCGTCATCATGAGCTGGACTTGGTGTTGTTGTATTTGCACCTTTCAAGTGGTCTTGCGCTGCCTTGATTTGATCAGCAGTCAAATCCTTCTTGAAGAAGTAATGATTGTGATCACCGTGACTCATAACAAAGCCTTGCTCATCTTCACTAATGACACGATTGGCATCAAAACCGTGATCGTGTTCCTCACCATGATGATGTCCATGATGATCTTCGTCGTGATCGTCATCATGAGCTGGACTTGGTGTTGTTGTATTTGCACCTTTCAAGTGGTCTTGCGCTGCCTTGATTTGATCAGCAGTCAAATCCTTCTTGAAGAAGTAATGACTGTGGTCGCCGTGACTCATGATAAATCCTGAACTATCTTCAGCAATAATCCGATTGGCATCAAAGCCATGACCATCTTCTTCATGTTCCTCATGTGAAACACCAGGATTGGCTGGAAGAGATGGCGAAGGTGTTACTAGACCATTGTTAGGAAGAGTCGGTTGCCCAATTGGGTTCGATTTCGGAATGTAATGGAAATGATCACCATGTCTTACGATATAAGCTGTAGCTGTTTCTTCAACGATATCTTTTGGATTAAAGATATAGCCATCAGATGTTGCAGAGATAGCCTTATTTGTAGTCAATGAGGCATGATTCAAAGTAGATGGACTACTTGAAAGACTGCCTAGACTAGACACTACTTCATGAGGTTTTTCATTTGTAGAAACCGTAGAACCAGTTCCACCGATAGGCACCATTCTGGCAATCTTTTCTTCTAAAGGAGAAAGTTTGCTGTAAGGAATAAAGTGATAATGGTCGCCATGCGGAATCGCAACTCCATTTGGCGTACGGCTGATAATCTTAGCAGGGTCAAAGACCAAACCATCTGATTCACTGTAACGTTGGTCACTAGGTGAATCATAGAGTTCTTTCAAAAGACTTTGGAGATTTTCAGCTTTGCTTTCTGTCTTGCTAGTTAATCCTTGTGCTACAGATTGCGTGTTATTGTCACTAGCTGCTGAAGAATAGCTTAACTGACTCGGTTGCGTATTTTTTCCAGCTAGATGAGCTTTTGCTGCTGCTAATTCACTAGCAGACAAATCACTTTTTGGAATGTAGTGATAGTGTCCTCCGTGAGGAACAATATAAGCGTCACCCGTATCTTCAATAATATCAGCTGGATTAAAGACATAACCATCATCTGTCGTATAGCGTCCCTGAGATCTTGCTACAGAAACATCAGAGCTAACTTTCTCATTATCTTTGACATGTTCTTGCTTTTGACGGTTGATTTCATCCTTAGTTCGAACATTATCAGCATGAGCTGCATCTTTCAGGTAGACATAATATTTTCCATCGACCTTGATGATATAACCACCCTTGACCTCATTGACAATATCTCCATCCTTAAGTTGGTAGTTTGGATCCTTCATCAAAAGTTCTTCACTAAAGAGAGCGTCATAAGGAACTTTCCCATTATAGTAATGATAGTGGTCACCGTGTGACGTCACATAGCCCTGATCTGTAATCTTAATAACAATTTGCTCGGCCTGAATTCCTTCTTTTTGGCTAACCTGGTCTGGTGTCAGGTTTTCGGTTTTCTGACTTGACTGGCTACCATCCACATAAGAGACACGATTGTTGTCCTTATTTTCCTGCGAGCGATGCTGATTTAGCGCATAAGCACATAGACTCAAGGACACGATAACAGCTGACCCAGCTGCTATATACTTTTTACTGAATTTCATAAATCCCTCGTTTCAATAAATGATGAAGCTATTTCGTAACTTCTTTTTATCGGTTAAATAGTTTTTTCTAAACCGGTTATTTAACCAATTAATTAACCAGTAAATAGTTTACCTTTTTTAAGTTTATCTGTCAAGATTTTTATATCATTTTAAAAAATAAAAGCCAGTATTGCTACTGACTCTTACATCATTTTGATTTATAGTATAAAGCTTATACTGCTGGTTTCGTCGTAACTGACTCACTACCTTTTAACAAAGCAAGCAATTTTTCTGCTTCTGCCATAATGCCATTATTATCCATGGTTTGGAGACTCAAATTATTTCGTAAACCAGCTAGACTCTCTGCCACATTGTCTTTCAAACTAGCATCGGTTACTGTATCAAGTAGAGCTTCTACTTCTTTGAGTTTGGCTTCTACTTTTTCAGTCTCTACTTGAGGAACTTTAGCCTCATCTGTAGTATCTTCAGCTTCTTCCTCTGTCTCTTCCGTATCAGTGCTTGGTTTATAAAGATTATCTGCTGAAGGATTTAAACCTGCGTGATTCTCTTTTTCATCAGATTCAGGGCGAGTTGTCTCACTTACTTCATCATGTTTCTTATCTTCATCAGTTTTACTGTCTTCTGGCTTATTTTTACGAACATGGTCACTGGCATTTCCCCAACCATTATCTGAGTGCGGACGTTCGCTTGGATGTTCTACATAGTATTTTACAGTCGCAAAGAGATCCTCTAAACTATAGCCTTTAGGTGCCTCATAAAGTCCTTCGTCAAACCACCCAAATTTAATGTTATGGTAATGGTCGTAATGAGGTATAATTAAGCTACCATTTTTAACTTCAACAGTATGTTGTAAATTGTAAGGAATTTGATCAAGTGGAACCTTCTTAGCAGCCTTAACTTTATTATAGATTGCTTCTACTCCTTTAACCTCAGTATTTCCTGAGCCCTGATTATCTGTTGAAGGAGGTGTCAAACCTTTCTCTTTAGCATAAGCTTGAGCTGCTACTCTTTCATCTTCAGACAAACTTTCTTTCTTAATCCAATGACTATGGGTCATATGTGGAGTGACATAAGCATCTCCCTCATCACTGGTAATATCACGAGTGTCAAATATATAGCCATCTTCTGTTGTATACTTACCTGCTAATTTCGCTAATTTAATTTCATCGTCTGTATAAGCAATCTGAGAATTTGGTTTACCAAGACGTTCTGGGTGGGTAATTGGGGCTAGGAATGCCAATAAATCATCTACCAATTTTCCTTTATTAGTAGATTCATCATTCAAGCGCTCTGCTAATTTGTCTAAGGCTTGGAAATCAGAAGTACGTCCCTTATTTTCAGACAAGGCTTTATGAGCCTCGGTCAATAAATTATATGCTTTATCGTAGAATTCTTGGTCACGAGGTGCCACATTTTCTTTCTTCGCAACTAGTGCGTGTGTCTCTTGAGTTTTCTTAGACAAGAGATTTTCAATAGCGTCAATCTTATCCTTAGCCAGGTCTTTAGCTAGAACATAACGACTGACTCCCTTATCCTCGAAAATATAACCGTCGCCAACTTTTCTAACAACCTGGTTGACATCAAATTCTGTCGGTTTATTTTCCACTGGTGCTAGAGGTTTGGTAGTAGGGGCTGGCTTCAGAGGAGTAACACTTGGCAAGACACTGCCATTTTGACCCTTAACAGCTATCATACGAGCCAATTTTTCTTCCAGTGGTGACATTTGTGAATAAGGAATAAAGTGATAATGATCTCCGTGGGGCACTGCGACCCCATTAGCTGTACGTTTGATGATTTGTGCCGGATCAAAGACTAAGCCATCTGATTCAACATGACGTTCTGATAAAGGTTTGGCATACAATTCACTTAAAAGTGTTGAAATGTCTTCCCCTTGATTTTGATGATATGTTGGGGTAACAGTCAGATTTGGAGTCTCTGTCAAACTTGGTTGGGCTGGATTACCATTATCACTATTTGGTTTACTTGAGCTTGTAGCAGAATGAGAACCCTGTTTACCATTCCAATAAGCTTGGGCTGCAGCCAATTCTCCTGCTGACAAATCACTCTTAGGAATATAGTGGAAATGATTGCCGTGAGGTACAACAAAAGCGTCACCTGTATCTTCAATCACATCTGTCGGACTAAAGACATACCCATCATCCGTTGTATAGGCACCTCCAGTTCCTCGATTCGGTGCCTGCGTATTGAGATTAAAGTTTGGTTTAATGGTTGAACTTGGTGTTGAACTTGGTTTCTCAGAACTGCTTTGTTTCGGATTATCAGTATGACTTTGAATTGGCTGACCTCCAATTGGCAGATTTCGAGCCAATTTTTCTTCCAAAGCAGACATTTGTGAATAAGGAATGAAATGGAAATGATCTCCGTGAGGAACTGCCACACCATTTGCAGTACGTTTTGTAATCTGTGCTGGGTCAAATACTAATCCATCAGACTCCACATGACGTTGGCTAAGTGGCAAAGCGTACAATTCTTGAAGGAGACTAGCTAAATCCTCACTTTGACTTTCAGAATCTGTTGCAGGATTTTGAGGTGTCTCAGATTGACTCGTTCTCACACTAGATCTTGTTTCAGTTCTACTTGAACGATATTCAACCGTACTTAATTGGCCACCTTTTCCAGATAAGAAGGCTTGGGCAGCAGCTAATTCACTGGCAGACAAATCACTCTTCGGAATATAGTGGAAGTGATTGCCATGAGGAACGATATAGGCATCACCCGTGTCCTCAATGATATCAGATGCGTTAAAGATATAACCATCATCCGTTGTATAACGTCCTTGGGCTCTGGCAGCAACTACCGCCTGATCGTTAGAGCCACCCCCGTGATTACTGCTATGTTCCTGTTTCTGACGTTTAATCTCTTCTTTTGTCCGAATATTGTCCGCATGAGCTGCATCCTTAAGGTAAACATAGTATTTCCCGTCTACCTTAATCACATAGCCACCCTTGATTTCATTGACGATGTCTGAATCCTTCAACTGATAATTCGGATCTTTCATTAGCAGTTCTTCACTGATGATAGCATCATAAGGAACCTTGCCATTATAGTAATGATAATGATCTCCATGAGAGGTCACATAACCTTGATCCGTAATCTTGATAACAATTTGTTCGGCGTTGATTCCCTCTCTCTTACTAACTTCATCTGGTGTCAAGTTCTCTGCCTTTTGACCAGCTTGATCACCGTCTATATAAGCAACTCGATTAGAATCTTTCTTAACTTGACCAGCTTGGTACCGTCCAAGTTCATAGGAACAAACACTTAGGGCAAGAACTGCCACTGAACCTGCTACATATTTTTTATTGATTTTCATTCTTTCCTCACTTTAATTCTTCTGCTAGAACACTCATATTTTCTTCCAGATTTTCTAAATAAGTCTTATCATTTTGTGGGTCTGCCTCTAAAGGATTCAGAGTTTTAAGACCCACACCTGTTGATTTGACAAGAGTTTCAGCTACTTTGGAAGAAGCGTTACTTTCTGTAAAAATCGTTTTAACCTTATAGGTTTTAACAAATTCCTGAATTTCTGTTAGTTGTCTTGGACTTGGTTCTTGTTCAGGAGAGATACCTGCAATACCAAGTTGATTAAGTCCAAATCTCTTCGCTAGATAAGAAAAGGCTGTATGTTGTGTTACAAATGTTTTCTGAGTAGCTTTTTCAAATTTAGGCTGGAATTTCTTAGTCAATTCTTGAGCTTTTTTGATAAAGGCTTGCGCATTTTTCTGGTAAGTTTCTTTATGCTCACTATCCACCTCTGAAAGTTTATCAGCGATAATCTGAGCTTCTTCGCCAGCTTTTTCAGGATCTAGCCAAGTATGAGGGTCATAGAGTGTTTTTTCATCAACTCCATCCCCTGCTTCCACATCTTCTAGCCCAGGAACGCGGTCTAAAGTCATTCCTTCAGAAGCCTCTAAAACCTTAACTTTGGATTTTTTTAGATTGGGATCCAGACTTCCTGCCCAAGATTCAAGTGTATGCGAATGGTAAACAAAGACATCCGCGTCATAAATGGCTGCGATATCATTTGCCGAAGGTTCAAAGGAGTGAATCCCACTACTTGACTGAATCATCCGAACATCATTCAAGTCACCAGATACTTCCTTGACCATAGCGTAAATAGGGTAAAAACTGGTTACAATTTTCATCCCTTTTCCAGTCTGACTCTCCTTTTGGCCACAAGCAGCTAAGCACAAAAGGAAAACACTTAACAATACTAAAAATAAACTTTGTTTCTTCATAAACAACCCCTTAACTATTTAATTAACTGGTAAACATTCTACTCCTAAAAATTTAATCTGTCAAGATATTTTTAGAAAAAATTTGAAATTTCTTTCACATACAAAAATCTGCTGAGTTTCAACAACTCAACAGATTCTCACTTTATATACTCAATGAAAATCAAAGAGCAAATTAGGAAGCTAGCCGCAGGCTGCTCAAAGCACGACTTTGAGGTTGCAGATAGAACTGACGAAGTCAGTCACATATATACGGCAAGGCGAAGCTGACGTGGTTTGAAGAGATTTTCGAAGAGTATTATTCTTCTATGGTAGAATGCTTATAACCATAAGAAAAGTAAATAAGACTTCCTATCAACAAAGCAACTAGGAAAGCAATCCAAGTTTCCAAATTATACTGCAACATAAAGGATAAACAAATGATGATTGATAAAATGGGTAACAGGGGTACCAATGGTGTTTTAAATTCCCCAGATTTGGGCATTCCTTTTTCTTTTCGTAATCGAATCAGGCCATATGCCAGCATGATTAAGTAGGCTAGGGTACAAATATTTAAGAAGGCTGCAATACTAGCTAGTGGGAACATTCCTGCTGCTACTGCTGAAGCTAAACCCGTCAAGATAGTAGCATTTTTGGGTACCTTGCTTGTTTTTGTTAATTCTTTAAAGGCGGAAGGCATTAACCCGTCACGAGCTAAACTGTAAATCATACGAGATAAAGCATAGGTCATCGAAATACAAACTGTAATCAAGGTCAAGATAGCCACTAATGACACATAGTTAGCTGCCCAACTAATCCCAACGCTACGAAGGGCAAAGGCAACGGCATCATCAACATTTAGATGACTATAGTGAACCACACCAGTCAAGACAAGCGTCACCAAGGCATAAAGAATGGTTACGATAGAAAGCGATAAGACAATCCCTCTAGGAATATTTTTTTGAGGAGTCTTGACCTCATCTACAGCCATAGAGATGGATTCGAACCCTAAAAATCCAAAGAACATTAAGGACGCACCAGCCATAATACCAGTACTAGCACCATAGATTTGTCCAAAACCATAAGGAGCAAAGTTGCTCCAATTATCAAGTTTGATATGCCAAATTCCTACTAAAACAAAAAGAGCTAAAGCCGAGAATTTAAGAATGACCAAAATTGAATTAAAGCGTAAGGCTGCCTTAGCATTTAGTAAAACAAGCGAGGTCACCAATACCAAGACAAGAATAGGCAATAAATCAATAAATGTTCCTGCTTGAGGATTAAAGGTACCATTTAAAGCCTGAGGAAGGGCTATCCCGTATTGAGAGAGCAAGCCTTTAAAATAAGCTGCCCAACCCGAAGCCACACCTGATATGGCTGTCATGAACTCCATCATGGTTAACCAGCCAGCCAACCAAGCTGGAAATTCTCCTAAGATAGCATAGAGATAACTGTAGGCACCACCTGTAGCAGGTACTCGTGAAGCGAATTCTGCAAAAAATAG
Source organism: Streptococcus sp. UMB1203 (assembly GCF_030217725.1). Classification (GTDB taxonomy): domain Bacteria; phylum Bacillota; class Bacilli; order Lactobacillales; family Streptococcaceae; genus Streptococcus. Next base: position 85,816 of record NZ_JASOOK010000004.1, read on the forward strand.
TGCTGATAATCCCACACACAAGGCAGAAATAACGATTGAAATCACTAGCGCTGGACCAGCAAGTGTTGCAGCTGCAGTACCTGTGATTGTAAAGACACCTGTCCCTACCATGGCTCCGATTCCCAACAAAATCAAATCCCATAACTTCAAATGCCTGTGCATCTCCGTTTTATCCAAACTAACATTCTTTGTTCTAAATATATTCATCTTTGACTCCAAAATAAAATGATGATTCTATTTTACCATAAATATAGGACATTTGTGAATATTTATAAAATGTTTTTCTAAAAAAATCTGACTACATACTGTAATCAGATTTTCTTTATCAATTCTAGTTCATTTCTTTAAAGGCTGCTTCTGCATCCGCATTACTGATAACACCAAATTGAATCTTTCCAATCTTGCCTTGACTATCAATTAGGTATTCTGTAGGAATGCTTCGAATTTGATAAGCTTGGAATGTAGTTGCTTTGGTGTCATAAAGAACTGGGATATCCTTATAACCTTGATCTTGGAACCATTGTGGGAATTGCTCGACAGTTTTTTCACCTTGAATTCCTGGTGCAATGACACTAAGAATTTCAAAATCACGATCTGGTTTCGCTGCTAATTCCATCAACTCAGGCATACTTTTCTTACATGGACCACACCATGAAGCCCAAAACTTCAAGTAGACTTTTTTCCCCTTATAATCAGATAACTTAACTTCTTTACCATCCATAGATTGCAAGGTGAAGTCTGGCGCATCTTTTCCAACAGCAATTTGTTGTACAGTCGTTTGTTGCTGTTGTTTTGGGGATTGTTGTGGAGCTTGAGTCTTTTTAGTCTCTTCCTCACCACAGGCTATCAATACGACTAATGACAAGAGGCTTAAGCCAGCAAACATTACTTTTTTCATCTTTTTCTCCTTTATTCAAAAATTCCAGCTAGAACATTTACTTGTCCTAATAGTAACAAAATTCCCATTAAAATAATGAGGAAACCACCAATTTTCTTCAGTAGTATCATATGACGTTTAATTTTACTAAAATAAGGCATTACTACACCTGAAGCTAGAGCCAAAAGCAAGAAAGGAATTGCCATCCCCAGAGTATAAATCAAGGTATAGATTGCACCTTGCCAAGCGCCATTTCCTCCAGAAGCCGCAAGCGCTAAAACAGAACTCAAAACAGGACCAATACAAGGCGTCCAACCAAAGCTAAAGGTAATACCGAGTAAAAAGGCCGACCAATAACGATTGGCTTCCGATTTCTTAAAAGTAAAGCTTTTTTGAACCTCTAATTTCTTAAAATGAAAAATTTCCATCTGGTGAAGGCCTAAAATGATAATAATTGTTCCCATGGTGTAACGAAACCAATTGGCATAGAGAATATTACCAAAGTAACCAGCACCGAAGCCTAAAATAAAGAAAATGAGTGAAATGCCTGCGATAAAGCAAAGAGTTCGAATCAAGCCGGACCACGCAACTTTTCTACCAAATAAAGAAAAGCTTTTTGCGCTTTCCTGATCATCCAGCAAAATTCCAGTATAAACAGGTAACAGAGGAAAAATGCAAGGGGAAAAGAAGGACAAAATCCCTGCTAAAAAAACGGAAATTGAAAATACTATCGTTTCCAATAAAAAACCAACTTTCTTAATAATTCTAATCCTATTTTACTATAATCAATTTTATTTGTATGATTTCTGCTACGCAAATTGAATTAGCTTGTATTTGAAAGATTTTCCGGTACTAGTTCATTAAGATTCTGCCTCAAAAATGCCCCAAAACCAAAAGAAAAGCCTGTCACACAAGCTCAAATGCTTGATATGATAGGCTTTTTAAATTCAAATTATTTAACAGCGTCTTTAAGAGCTTTACCAGCTTTGAATGCTGGAACTTTAGAAGCTGCAATTTTGATTTCTTTACCAGTTTGTGGGTTGCGACCTTTACGTGCAGCACGCTCACGAACTTCAAAGTTACCAAAACCAATCAATTGAACTTTTTCACCAGCTGCAAGATACTCTGTTACTGCTGCGAATACAGCTTCAACTGCTGCTGCTGAGTCTTTCTTAGTCAATTCTGTAGCTTCTGCTACTTTAGCGATCAAATCTTGTTTGTTTGCCATGTTAACGATTCCTCCAATTTAATTTCTAATTAACAAATATAATCATATCCTAAAATCCCTTTTAGGTCAAGTTAAAAACACTATTTCTTCCCATTTTATTTATTTTTTTAGGAGTGGTAACGTACCAAAATAGCCCAAGCGTTCTCACCCGTGTGAGTTTGAATAATGGAACCCGTTTCCAAAACAGAAATTGGCTTTTCGACATAAGCTTGTAAACTTTCTTTCATCTCTTTTGCCCAATCAGCACTACCAGAATATGAAATTCCAATCTCTGCTACAGAACGTTCAGAGAGAGTTGCTATTAACTCATCTAACCATTTTTTAAAGGTTTTAGCTCCACGACCTTTAACAATTGGCTGCAATTCATGGTCTTTCATTTGCATAACAACACGTATATTGAGAAGTGAACTCAACAATCCAGTTACACGACCAATACGACCACCTTTTACCAAATTTTCCAAAGTTGAAACGCCAATATAGAGTTCTGTGTTGTTTTTAACTGCTTCTACACGAGTTAGAATTTCCTCCATATCTTTGCCTTCTTGAGCTAACTTCGCAGCCTCAACTACCTGGAATTTCAAGGCTTGATCAGTGAAGGAACTATCAATCACCGTCACGTCGGCAGTAGATAAACTAGCACCTTGGCGTGCTGCTTCTACAGTACCTGAAAGGGCATGAGACATATGAATAGCAAGAATCTGGCTACCATCCTTAGATAGTTCTTCAAACACTTCAGCAAAGACACCTACAGGTGGCTGGCTTGTCTTAGGAAGATTTTTAGCTTCTTGCATCAACTGAAGAAATTTACCTTCTTCTTTTAAATCAGCATCAGAATAAACAACATTATCAATCATTACAGATAGTGGAACAACAGTGATATCTAATTGTTTTACTAGTTCTGGTTCAATAGTAACAGATGAATCGGTTACAATCTTAATTTTTGTCATAGTTGCAATCTTTCTATTTTAGGATTCAGATTGGTTTTCTTACTCTTAATTATATCAAAAAAAGATTAAAAATCCTAATGGAGTCATTCAAATTTTCCTTAAAAATTTGATATAATCTACTTATAAGAAAAGAGGTTCCTATGATTAAAAAAATTTATCCCGTTTTAACCATTTTACTAGGTGCTGCTATTTATGCTTTTGGGCTGACTTATTTTGTAGTTCCCCATCATCTCTTTGAAGGAGGGGCGACAGGTATTACCCTCATCACCTTTTATCTTTTTAAAATCCCTGTTTCTCTCATGAACTTGCTGATTAATATTCCCCTTTTCATCCTGGCTTGGAAAATCTTTGGAGCCAAATCCCTCTATTCTAGTTTGCTCGGAACCTTAGCCTTGTCTGCCTGGTTGGCTTTTTTTGAGCGGATTCCCCTTCATATTGATCTTCAAGGTGATTTACTGATTACAGCCCTCATAGCGGGAATTCTATTGGGAATTGGGCTCGGAATTATCTTTAATGCTGGTGGGACAACTGGTGGAACTGATATTGTAGCTCGTATTCTCAATAAATACACTCATATATCTATGGGGAAACTGCTCTTTATCTTAGATTTTTGTATTCTCATGCTCATTCTCCTCATCTTCAAGGATTTGAGATTGGTTTCCTACACGCTCTTATTTGATTTTATCGTTTCTCGTGTTATCGATTTGATTGGCGAAGGCGGCTATGCCGGCAAAGGATTTATGATTATCACAAAACGTCCTGATCAACTTGCTAAGGCGATTAATGATGACCTAGGAAGAGGTGTTACTTTTATCTCAGGTCAAGGTTACTATAGTAAAGAAGATTTAAAAATCATCTACTGTATTGTTGGAAGAAATGAAATTGTGAAAATGAAGGAAATGATTCATCGAATCGATCCTCAAGCCTTTATCACGATCACAGAAGCCCACGAAATACTTGGAGAAGGATTTACCTTTGAAAAAGAATAAAAGAGGTCTTGTAGTGACCTCAAAAGTTAGACTAAATCTTCTATCTTTTGGGGTACAGACAACCTCTTTTTTGTTTACTCAATTTCTTAAGACCAATTCCGAGCTAGTTCTTCATCAGCCTCTAACTGATCCACTAATTGGTCGACTGAGTCAAATTTGGTCATATCTCGAATGCGATCAAGCCAATAAACCATAACTGTTTCACCATAAATATCTTGATTAAAATCAAAAATGTTGACTTCAAAACGTGCTTCTTCTCCGTCAAAGGTCACATTTTTTCCAACACTAGCCATAGCACGATACTTCTGTCTTTGAATCTCAACATCAACAACATAAACACCATCTGCTGGCATATAAGTACGGTCTAAAAGCACCAAATTAGCAGTTGGATAACCAATCGTACGACCACGAGCGTTACCATGAACCACCATCCCTCTGGATGGAAGCGGTGCCCCCAAAAGTTCTCCTGCTTCTTTCACATTGCCATCTAAAATAGCTTGACGGATACGAGTTGAACTAATCTTTCCTTTCTCATCTTCTACAGGTGGGACAATGATAACTTCTCCATCAAAGTAATTCTTTAAATCTTCTGCCGTTTTTTTGTCAGAACCAAATGTATAATCAAAACCTGCAACAATAATTTTGGCATTCATAGCCTTGATATAAGTCGCAAAAAATTCTTCTGCTGTGAGACTAGCAAATTGACTACTAAAATCAAGGAGATATAATTCTTCAACACCTTCTCGTTTTAATTTCCTCTCACGTTCAGCAGGGTTCAAAATATGTAAAAATAGGTCAGGATGATAAGGCTCTAAAGCAATCTTTGGAGATTCATTAAAGGTCATAACCACGATAGGCAATAAATCCTTTCTCGCAGCCTTATTGGCAACACGAAATAGTTCTTGATGTCCCTTATGTATACCATCAAAATAGCCGAGAACAACGACCGAATCGGATGGTGTGCCAATATCTTTTTGATTTTTTATAGGAATAGTAATAATCATAAAATAATTATATCATAGTGATAGCTATTTCTGAATCAGAAAATCTGAAATGTCGTTTTTTTAAGCTGAAGTGTAGCATTTTAGAAGAATTTTGTTTTTAAAATCAACATAACGTACAAGAGATTGACGTAAGAATCTTGAAATCAGAAAAACGCATCACATCAACCCTTAAAACTTGATATAATGGCTCTTTGTCAACTGTAGTGGGTTGAATAAAAGCTAAAACCGAGAAAGGACAAATTTCGTCCTTTCTTTTT
>NZ_JASOOK010000050.1:0-4591 GCF_030217725.1 Streptococcus sp. UMB1203
TATCATCATAACTCAATTTCATAATAAAACACCCCAAAAGTTAGATTTTTTCTGTCTAACTTTTGGGGTGCAGTACATTCCAAGGCCTTTTTATATTATAAACTCATTAAAACAACTCCCAGTAAGGTGTGGAATGTTTTTTAGTCTGTGTCATATAAAAATAAATAGAATGAATAGCTATAGCTAGAGCTAAAATGGTTGTTATACTCACTACTATTATAGGATTAGGAGCAAAGATTAAAGAGAGAATCAAGGCAGCCAGATAGAGTGTAGCTTGGACACAGTAGTAACTTTTCGAATAGCGAAGATAGTGTTTGTTATAGGGCCCATTTGCTAGGACAGCAGCTTGGAAGAGGCCAATTCCGATATAAAAGAAGCTGGTTGCAAAGAGAAGATTAGTTTCAGGATTCAGAAGAAAACTCATCGAAACGGTCATCATAAGAAGTCCAATGAAAATAGGATAGTGACTGTAAATTAGAAATAGTCCCTTTTGATTAGATTCTTCATCAATAGCATGGTCGAATTGAACAAAATAAAACAAGAACAGAGAAAGCATAATAATGAAATAAAGAACCGAATAAATCGAGAAATTCTCGATTGTAAAGAAGCTAACTAGCCCCATAATCATCTCTCCAAACGTAATAATGACAAGAAGGGAGATGCGCTCGATTAAATGGGGGAGAACTATCTGGAAATGATCATCTTTACTAATCGAGGTAATTGGCGTAATAAATGTTAGCAGAATACTAACATAAAGGATATAGACTCCAATGTAAATAGGAAGAAGAGCTGCTAGATAGATTTCTAAACTTCGTAGACCTGTTATCCATAGAAAACCTTTGATACTTTCCCTATGAACATTATCGGTTGATTTTTTAAAAAACTCAACCAAATATTGAAAAAATAAGGTAAGGGTTAATGTACCAATAGCCCAACAGACATAATGAAAATATTGTTGCCAATCATCTTTAATCAAATTGGATATAAAGAGTAAAAGTCCCATATTGATAAACATGATTAGCATGTTAAATAAAGAGTTCTTTCCATAGCGATTGGTATAAACGGTTTGAATCATCCAGGCATTGATGAGAAGCAAGACAGACATGAAAAAATCAAGCAAAGAATTCCAAGTCAAAATACCGTTATGAAGATGGTGAATTAAAGCAGTTACTTTTGAAATCGCAAAAACAAAAACTAGATCATAAAAAAGTTCTGAATAATTTACACGTTTATGTTTAACAAGAGTTGTCATCTTAAGACCTTTCTATTTTAGAAGTACAATTTATTATAACAGAAAATGGTAATAAAAAAAAAGGAGATGCTTAAATAACTTCATGTGACGCGAATGAACTGCGCCACAAAAGTTAGGTTTTTTCTGTCCAACTTTTGGGGTCAGTACAGAAGGGCCGCTTTTTCTATCGTTTTTAGTGCTAAGACTACACAAAAAAGCCTTGTAAATCAAGGCTTTTTCCTGTTGATTTAGATGCCCCCTACAGGGATTTGGAAAGGACTTTCATATTGAGAGCAATTAAAAATATTGAATATAAGTGATTTTAGGTATTTTCAATGTCATGATTTAAAAATGGGACAAAAGTGGGGCAAAAACCATACAGATTCTAAACTGTATGGTTCTTTTTTTATCTAACCAAGAAAGGTTAAAACTTATTAAAACACATGCAATCAACTGTTGAAAACTTTTTAGTCCGTGTAATATAAAAACAAGTAAAAAGTTGAACTATAGGGAATATTGTGTCATAATAGGTAATAGATGAATAATTAATAGATTGGAAATAATGCTTTCTTACCTTAACAAGTTGAATTGGTTATACATTTTTTCGTCGCAATTGTGTCTATCTCTCGAGTTTAGCTAGTTTTTATAAGCTCTGGTTTCTAATCAATATAACAAATTTTAGAAGTGCATAAGACAAGATGGTGACATTACTACAGTCATTTCTAGTCACCATATGTTGCTGGCACAGGCTGTTTGTAGTGTTGGCTATTTACTAGTCAGTTTAATCGGAGTGTTTAATTTTTATTGTTGAAAGGTTTTTATATGGCGAAAATTCTATCTTTAGGTCTGACAGGTAAGAAATTACTTGCTCAGGGGTTCTTGTTTGTTCTGCTAGGTCTCATCTTGATGGTCACGGGGACTTGGTTGCCAGTAAAGGTTATTCGACTGGTTCTGTTTTTAGCTTGGATAGCAACGGTCTTAGATTTAGTATTACGTATTTTCAAAAAAAGTCAGTCAACGGACACCTTGGGAGTTGCACTGGTTAAATTGTTAGTGCTGGGATATTTGCTTGGCTCCAATCTTGCGACGGATGTGCCGATTTATATTTTGGCTCTTGTGATTGGAGTTTATCAGATTTTTCATGCTAGTATTAACCTTGTCACCTATGTTCTCTACCGCAAAAACAAAATTCGACCTCGTTTTCGTCTCTTACTAGATGGACTCGTACTAGTTTTTCTTGGTGGGACTAGTCTTTTGTCCTCTACAGGAAATTCTGTCTTTCAACTCTTTGTATTAGGGGCTTATTTTTTCCTTTATGGTGTGTCCAATATCCGTGATGGTTTCTTGTTTGAGGAGGAAATTGGGAAAAACCATCTCAAACGTCGCATTAGAATTAGCTTACCTATTGTCCTAGCCGCTCTCATCCCTGCAAGAACTTTAGCAAAAATCAACAAATTCATGCAGGAAAATGCTGATGAGAGAGAGGATATCCATCTTGGAATGGTGAAGTCTGGTAAGACAGCGGAGCTTGAAATTTTTGTTCATACAGCTGAGACCTCTCTGTTTTCGGCAATTGGTCATGTGGATATCTGCTATCAAGGCCGTGTTATTTCTTATGGCAACTATGATCCGTCTTCTGAGACCTTATTTGGCATGGTAGGAGATGGTGTCTTATATTTCTGTGATCGTGACAAGTACATTGACCTATGTAAACGTGAGAGTCAAAAAACGCTTTTTGGTTATGGGATAGATTTGACGCCTGAAATGGAAAAAGCAGTTCAGAAAAAGTTGGCTGAATTGAAACAACTGACGATTCCATGGGAGCCAAGTGCAGATAAAATCATGACAGGTGATGGTAAGGAAGACTACACCTACGCTTATAAAATCAGACATGAGACAGATGGGGAACTTTATAAATTTATCAAATCTAAGTTTAAATCCTACTTTGTCTTATCTACAAACTGTGTGCTCTTGGCTGATACCATAGTCGGTCAGGCTGGCACCGATATCCTCTCACCCAAAGGATTTATCGCTCCAGGAACTTACCAAGCCTACCTTAATCGAGAGTTTGAAAAACCAAATAGTATAGTCGTATCTAAACATGTTTATTAAGGAGAATTTATGAACTTAGTAAAAAAATACACCCCGTTAATACTTTTTATAGGGCTGGTTGCTCTTGTAATTCTGAATGCATCGAGCTTTATATCAGGAGCAATCTCTCTCTTTGATGTAATATCAACCTTGATTTATGGTGCTGTTATTGCTTTTGTGCTTAATGTTCCTATGAAAAAAATTGAACAGTACTTAGTTAAATTGAAGGTAAAGGCAGAGTTGCGTCGTCCGATTGCCATGGTACTTGTTTTCCTAGCTCTTATCTTAATCGTGATTGCTCTTTTGGTTTTGGTGCTGCCAACCCTAGCCCAGACTATTAGTCAGCTGGGAGCAGTCCTTTCAACAGTCCTGACTCAACTTAGGAAATTGCTAGACAGCTCGGAATTTGTAACCAAAGACATGCTGTCAACTATCGTATCAGGCATACAGGGACAGTCTAGCTCTATTAGTCAAGCTTTGATAACCTTCTTATCCGGTCTGACTAGTAATATCGGCAATATTTTTTCAAGTTTGATGAATGCCTTTTTGATTATAGTCTTCACCTTTTTATTTTTATCCAGTAAGGAACATCTGGCAGCGATGACGAGTCGACTTCTAAAAGTTTTTCTTCCAGAGAAGGTGGTGATAAAGTTGACTTACATTGGACAAGTAGCACTAGAGACTTATGACCAATTTTTGATGAGTCAGCTGATTGAAGCAGTTATCATAGGAGTTATGATAGCGGTTGGTTACAGCGTGTTTGGGATACCCTATGGAGTAATGACAGGTATCTTTGCAGGAGTGCTATCGTTCATTCCTTATGTAGGGCCTATGATTGCTTGTGTTGTGGGAGCGATTTTTATCTTCACAGTGAGTCCTACTCAAGCCTTACTTTCTCTTCTTCTATATCAAGTTATACAGCTGATTGAAGGAAACCTTATTTATCCTAGAGTTGTAGGTCAGTCTATTGGTTTGCCAGCTATTTTCACGCTTGCGGCTGCTAGTATTGGAGGCAATCTCTTTGGCTTACTTGGGATGATATTCTTTACACCGATATCTGCTGTTATCTATCGATTGGTTAAGGAATTTGTCGTTGCAAAGGAAAATCAGCTAGATTAAGAAAAACTAAATTTAATAGGCTCTTTGTCAACTGTAGTGGGTTGAATAAAAGCTAAAACCGAGAAAGGACAAATGGCTCTTTGTCAACTGTAGTGGGTTGAAGAAAAGCTAAGCTCTAGAAAGGACAGATTTAGTCCTTTCTTTTTTGAT
>NZ_JASOOK010000051.1:0-4353 GCF_030217725.1 Streptococcus sp. UMB1203
AGCGGTTGAAATAACAATTGCTGCATATTTCATCATATCGGCTTTGATACGAAGATCTGATGCAACTTCTCCTGTTGCTTGCGATTGTAACATTTGATTACTAATTAGTAAACGTCGTAAAATTAATTGCAATGGTTGTAAATTTTCATTCGTTAAATAAATTAAAGCATTAAACCACGAATTCCAAATACCAACTGCAGTCCAAAGTCCAATAACTGCTATAATAGCTTTTGATAAAGGAACGACTATCTTAATAAAATAACGAATTGTACCACAGCCATCAATTTGCGCAGCCTCCCACATCCCATCTGGAATACTATTATTAAAGAAAGTTCTAGCAACAATAATATTGTATGATGAAACTGCAAAAGGTATTACCATTACCCAAAATGTATCAATTAGGCCAACATTCTTTACTGTTAAGTAGGTAGGAATCAAACCACCTGATACAAACATAGGGATTATGTATAGAATGCTCATCCACTTTCTACCAACTAATTCTTTTCTAGATAAAGCATAACCAGCTGGAATATTGACTACTAAAGCAACTAAGGTACCAACAACAGTATATAAAATGGTATTTAGATAGCTACGCAAAAATAAAGGTTGTTGAATAAGACGTAAATATCCATCTAATTTCCATTCTCTAGGAATAAACCATACCTTCCCATTTGCAACATCTGAAGGATTACTAAAAGATGCAATCACTACAAACCATAACGGATAAACAATTAACAGGATAAGGAAAATTGCTAAACCATAGGTAACTATATCAAATAATAATTCAGAGTTCGTTTTTCTTGATTTATGAAACCATTTCACCTTGAGCACTCCTTCCTTTAAAAAAGACCCGTTCTGGTATATCTTTTTGAGAACCAGTTAACAGATAACAAAATTATTAGATTAACTACCGTGTTAAATAACCCTATAGCTGTCGAATAACTATACTGAAAGTTCACCATACCAACTTTATAAACATAGGTCGAAATTATCTCACTTCCTGCTAAATTAAGAGGATTCTGTAGTAGTAACACTTTCTCAAAACCTACACTTAATAAACTACCTGCTCTTAATATTAATAGAATCATAGCAGTCGGCAAAAGCAATGGTAATTCTATATGCCGAATTTTTTGTAATCTAGAAGCGCCATCCATAGTTGCAGCCTCATAATATGTAGGATCAATTGCAGAAAGCGCTGCCAGATAAATAATACTATCCCAACCAATATGTTGCCATACATCACTCCAAACATAAACACCTGCAAAACTAGTAGGTTTTGATAAAAAATCTGGAATAGTAATTCCAACAGACTTAAATACATTTGCTAACAAACCACTAGTAGGAGATAAAAATAAGATAATCATCCCACACATAACCATTGTAGAGATAAAATGAGGTAAGTAAGTTGTCACTTGAAATATTTTTCTAAATTTCCCAACTCTTAACTGATTACTGATTATAGCTAGTATAATAGGCAAGGGGAATCCTACTACAATACTATAAAGTGAAATTTTTAATGTATTGAACATAGTTGTCCCGAATTGGAATGATGAGAAAAATTGAGTAAAGTACTTAAATCCTACCCACTGACTAGCAAAGATACCATTGGCTGGTGAATAGTCTTTAAATGCAATAATTAGTCCCAACATGGGAATATAGGAAAATAAAATTAATAGCAATATTGAAGGAAAAAGTAATATATATAACGGAATACTATGCTTTAATTTTATTTTATGAAGTTGAGATGCTACTTTCATGTTTTTCCTCCCATCTGATTTTCTACGATTATTTTACACCATATAGAATTCCCTTAATAGAACTTTTTGGACTAGGTTTATCAATTTTTCAGTTTTTTAATTTTAAAAACTATTACTTTTCCGACATCTTGATAAAACATATCTGTTTTGTTACATGATATCATATTTTCAAAGTGCTATAATTTTAATAGGAGAATAGTATATGAAATTAAATCACGACTTATCAAAAAAACATTCCATTCATTTTTTCTTTAAACTCCTACTTGTACTACTATTGATAAATATTTTAATCAATATTGCTATGAGTAACATAACCAGAAATTTTATTAAAAACCAAAATATAGTACACCTACGTAGTTCAATTGAAATTTATGCTGACTCTGTTAATGAAAAATTGCATTCTGTAGAACGCTTTATGTACTCAACAATAACGCATAATGAATCTTTAGAGAAATTAAATCATGTACAAACGTTTCTTGAGTATCAAGAAAATCTTAAAAAAGTTCAAACTAGCTTTACAGAGTTTGAATATCAAAATGAAACTCATATGACATTCTTATTAGAAACCGATAGTACTGATCATTTTATAAATGTCTCCAATCTTTATATTCCATATGAAGATTATCTACTATTAAAATCAAATCTAAAATCATTGCGTAGTGATATAAGTGACCGTAAATGGAAAAATGTAACTACTAAAAACAGCGAATACTTAGTTAAATCTGTTCATTACGAAGGAAAAATCATTTATGCCGTCATATCTTCAGAAGATATCCTAAAACCTCTAAGCAAACTTAATATTGGAAATAATGGTAAACTTTCCCTAAAAGAGCCTAACAATATTCCCTCCGAAAACTACCTAATTCATGCTCAGAATGAAAAAACGCATTTACCTTTCGATATTTATGTTTTAGTCGATTATGCCGAAGTCTTTAGAAATATCACACTCTTAGAAGTATTTTTATCAGCTGTTCCTATCATTATCACCATTTTATCAATCATCATTATCCTGTATATTCGTCAGTGGATGATTAAACCTATAACAAGACTCACTGAACGACTCTCTCAACTCGGAGACTCCATCCCCCCTTCTGAATTTTTTATATCTGAAGGTATACTAGAAATTGATAAGGCAAATGATAAACTTAATAAAGTAATATTTGATATGCAAGAATTAAAAATACGGGAATACCATTCACAACTAGAACTTAAGAAGATTGAGCTTAATTATCTTAAGAACCAAATTCGTCCGCATTTCTACTTAAATATGTTATCAATGATTCATAGTATGCTTCAAACAAAAAACTACAAGGAAATTGAAGAATTAACTATCCTAACTTCAAATTATCTCCGTCATTTATTTATGGCTAATCAAGATTTTTCAGAACTTAAAGATGAAGTTCAGCATATTAAAGATTATTTAGAAATACAACGAATTCGATATGGAAATAGCATCTACTTTTCACTAAACTACAATGATGACCTACAAAATACTCTTGTCCCATCATTACTTTTACAAACATTTATTGAAAACACAATCAAACACGGTTTTTCATTTCAGGATTTATTTACAATTTTATTATCAATAAAAAAAGTACAAACTGAGGACTCAGATTACATTCATATTTGTATCGAGGATAATGGTCCAGGTTTCTCTGAAGAAATTTTATCAAAACTAAATCAGAAACAGTCTCTAATAACAGAAGATGGACATCATATTGGGATCACAAACACCATCGAACGTTTAAATCTTCTCTATCCTAATGACTATAGTATTGCATTTGAAAATAATGAAGAAGGTGGGGCTAAAATTCTTTTACTTATTCCATACAAGATTATAGACGGAGGTTATAATGAACATCTTATTAGTTGATGACGATCGCTTTATCATTGAGGCTTTACGAGAGAAAATAAATTGGGATAAACTACACATTGACATTGTTTATGTTGCCTATAGCCTCACTCAAGCTCAAAATATTATTAGAGAGAATCCTATTGATCTCATGATAAGCGATATAGAAATGCCTCAAGGTAGTGGCCTCGAACTCTTATCGTGGATTAGAAATGAAAAATATGATATAAAAACAATTTTTTTAACCAATTACGCCGACTTCAACTATGCTCAAAAAGCAATTGAATTGCAAAGCTTTGAATACTATCTAAAACCCATTAACTTTGAAAAATTAGAATTTATTATTCAAAAAGCCATTAGTAAAATTGAGAATCATAACTTAAACGGAAAAAATGATGCACTTTTACAAATAGAAGATAACTTCTGGTATGATTACCTTAGAAAACCTCAAATTTCTCGCATTGATGAGCTAGAAAATATAGCAAGCAAACAAGATTTTATTCTTCAAAAACACCAGTATTTTTTTCTTGCAGTTTTAACAATCAATCTTAATGAAGAAGATTATTCTGCAGAAACTCCATCATGGACTTCTCAACTAAAAAGAGAACTTCAAAGAATTTCACAACCTTCTTATAAGCTGATAAGTCTATTCAAGATGGAAAGCCAGGTTGATCAATATGTTTGTCTCTTTAGAGTAGACTCATCCAAACGTAGCGACAAATTGGCATATGAGATTCATTCTCA
>NZ_JASOOK010000052.1:0-4345 GCF_030217725.1 Streptococcus sp. UMB1203
GAAGAGCCAGTGACACCGGCACCGAAAGAAGAGACTCCATCGACACCAGCGCCAAAAGTGGAAGAGCCATCGACACCAGCGCCGAAAGAAGAGACTCCATCGACACCAGCTCCAAAAGAAGAGACTCCATCGACACCAGCGCCAAAAGTTGAAGAGCCATCGACACCAGCGCCGAAAGCGGAAGAGCCAGTGACACCGGCACCGAAAGAAGAGACTCCATCGACACCAGCGCCAAAAGTTGAAGAGCCATCGACACCAGCACCGGAAGAAGAGAAGCCATCGACACCAGCGCCGAAAGCAGAGGAACCATCGACACCGGCACCGAAAGACGATGAATCAGCTTCTTCGGTTGAATCTCCATCAACAGGTAATCATTCAGAAGAGTCTGGAACACCATCTGCAACTCCTACAGGTGATTCAACAGCTACCCAACCAAGTGATTCAACATCGTCACCGGTAACCCCAAGTGAAGAAGCACCGGTCACATCAGGCGAGTCTAATTCTGCTACACAGCCAGCTGGAGAATCAGGTAAATCTGAAACAACTGCAGAATCTTCAAATACTCCATCTGCTGAAGCTACAAATGATTCAGGGACTGCAGCAACATCAACTCCGACTCCAGAAGCATCAACTTCAGAGCCAAAATCAGAAGAAGAACTTAAGAAGGAAGAAACCTTGAAGTCAGCTAAAAAGGAGAGCATAGATGATAATATCGGTGAAGTTGTTAAAATAAAAGCAGATGCGATTGAAAAAGTTACTGATGCAGATGAAAAGGCAAGATTAAAAGAAGCATTAAAGACGTTACAAGATAAAGCAATAGAAGAAATTAACAAAGCAAAAGACGATGAAGAAGTAGCTACTGTTACAGAAAAATATCAAAATGAAATCAATGCATTGGATGTTCCAGGTGAAGAAGTTTCAAGTCCGAATTATGGTAGAGAAGGCTTGACCAATAATGGTCCTGGTGGAACTACTATTGACAATGGAAGCACAGCGATTGGTCATGGTGCAAGTGGGACTTCCAGATCAGCAGTAGCATCTCCAACACAACCTTCTTCAACTTCAGAAGGGACTTCAAGTTTTAGAAATGCTCCATCAGTTCAAGCAAGAGCAAGAAGAGTAGCACGTTCAACATCAGAACCAGATGGAACTGTAAATATTAGCTATAACTTCGCTGGAATGCCAGATATTCATGGTTTCCTATCTGACCCAGGAGAAGATAACACTGTTACAATTCCTGCTGGAACGAGTGAAGCACAGGCAAAAGAATTAGTAAAAGAAAAAATTCAAGCCAAGATAAAAGACCTAGCTGCTAGAGGGTATTATGTGAAAAATGACATTATTTTTGAACAAGATACTACTGTGAAAAATTATAACTACGTTGTCACATTCACTAAGGAGGCTACAGGAACTTCAGGTTTCAGAATGGCTCCAGCAGTTCAACCACGCGCTAGCAGAAATCGTAGAAGTCTAGAACAGCCAGCTCCTCAAAAGGTCAAAGTAAATGTATTTTATAACTTTGATAAAATGAAAGATATTGCAGGTTTTCTGGGAGATATCAATGGAACTCCTCTTGAAATCGCGGAAGGTTCAACAGATGATCAAGTAAAAGCAGCAGTCAAGAACCAAGTTGATGCCAAGAAAGAGGAATTACGTAAACGTGGTTATACTGTTAAAGAAGACTATCTCTCTAAAAATAATGGAAAAGATTATAACTACGTTGTCACATTCACTAAGGAGGCTACAGGAACTTCAGGTTTCAGAATGGCTCCAGCAGTTCAACCACGCGCTAGTAGAAATCGTAGAAGTCTAGAACAGCCATCTCCTCATAAGGTCAAAGTCAATGTTTTTTATAACTTTGATCAAATGAAAGATATTGCAGGTTTCCTAGGAGATATCAATGGAACTTCTCTTGAAATTGCGGAAGGTTTATCAAATGAACAGGTGAAAGAAGCTGTCAAGAGCCAAGTTGAAGCTAAGAAAGAAGAGTTGAGCAAACGCGGCTACACTTTCAAAGAGGACTATGTATATCAAGCTAATGGGAAAGATTATAACTACGTTGTAACATTTTCAAAAGCAACTAAATAATGTTCATTCCATAGGGAGTGAAATGTGAGCAGAGAGAGCAATAGGCTCTCTTTGTTTTATCTAGTAGCAAGTTTCTTAAAGACAAAAGGCCAATAAGAGATTATAATAAATAGAGTAGGTATTTATTCTAAGAAAAATAAAAAAAGAGAGCAGTTAAAGTATGAAAATTTTAATTGTAGAAGATGAAGAGATGATCCGTGAGGGGGTCAGTGACTATTTGACGGATTGTGGCTATGAAACTATTGAGGCGGCGGACGGTCAAGAAGCCTTAGAGCAATTTTCCAGCTATGAAGTAGCCTTGGTTTTACTGGATATACAGATGCCTAAGCTCAATGGTCTGGAAGTCCTAGCTGAGATACGCAAAACCAGTCAGATTCCTGTATTGATGTTGACAGCTTTTCAGGATGAGGAATACAAGATGAGTGCCTTTGCTTCGCTCGCAGATGGCTATCTGGAAAAACCTTTTTCTCTGTCCCTCTTAAAAGTGAGGGTAGACGCGATTTTCAAGCGCTATTATGATATGGGACGAATCTTCTCCTACAAGGATGCCAAGGTGGACTTTGAGAGCTACAGTGCAAGCCTAGCAGGTCAAGAAGTGGCTATCAATGCCAAAGAGTTGGAAATTCTGGACTATCTGGTGAAAAATGAAGGACGGGCCTTGACTCGATCTCAGATAATCGATGCCGTCTGGAAAGCGACAGATGAGGTTCCCTTTGACCGTGTCATTGATGTTTATATCAAGGAACTGCGGAAAAAGCTAGACTTGGACTGTATCCTCACTGTGCGCAATGTTGGTTATAAATTGGAGCGAAAATGAAACGAACAGGTTTATTTACAAAGATATTTATCTATACCTTCTCGATTTTTAGTGTTCTGGTTATTTGCCTTCATTTAGCTATTTATTTTCTTTTTCCCTCGACTTATCTGAGCCATCGTCAGGAAACCATCGGCCAGAAAGCGACAGCCATTGCCCAGTCCTTAGAAGGGAAAGACAGGCAGAGTATCGAGCAAGTGTTAGAGCTGTATTCCCAGACTAGTGATATCAAGGGGGCCGTTAAGGGAGAGATGACTGAGGATAAGTTAGAAGTCAAGGACAGTTTTCCTCTGGATACAGACCGCCAGACAACCTCTCTCTTTATCGAGGAGCGGGAGGTGACAACGCAAGACGGTGGCATCATGACTCTCCAGTTTCTAGCTTCCATGGATTTGCAAAAGGAAGCGGAGCAAATCAGTCTCCAATTTCTCCCCTACACCTTGCTGGCATCCTTTCTGATTTCCCTTTTGGTTGCCTACATCTATGCTCGGACCATTGTTGCACCGATTTTGGAAATCAAGCGAGTAACCCGTCGGATGATGGAACTGGATGCCCATGTGCGATTGCGCGTGGATTCTAAGGATGAGATTGGTGATCTCAAGGAACAAATCAATAGCCTCTATCAGCACCTCTTGACTGTCATTGCGGACTTGCATGACAAGAATGAAGCTATTCTCCAGCTCGAAAAGATGAAGGTCGAATTCCTACGAGGGGCTTCTCATGAATTGAAAACACCGCTTGCTAGTCTCAAAATCTTGATTGAAAATATGAAGGAAAATATTGGTCGTTATAAGGATAGAGATCACTATCTGGGAGTTGCCTTGGGGATTGTGGATGAGCTCAATCATCACGTTCTCCAGATACTTTCTCTTTCTTCGGTCCAGGAATTACGAGATGATAGGGAACAAATTGACCTACTTCAGATGACACAAAGTCTGGTTAAGGATTATGTCTTGCTAGCTAAGGAAAGAGAACTCCAGATAGACAATAGTTTGACCCATCAGCAGGCCTATCTAAATCCATCGGTGATGAAATTGATTTTATCTAACCTCATCAGCAATGCTATCAAGCACTCTGTTCCAGGTGGCTTAGTTCGCATTGGAGAAAGAGAAAGGGAACTTTTTATAGAAAATAGCTGTAGTCCAGAAGAACAAGAAAAACTAGCTCAATCTTTTTCTGATAATGCTAGTCGCAAGGCCAAAGGGTCTGGGATGGGGCTCTTTGTGGTCAAGAGTCTATTAGAACATGAAAAATTACCCTATCGTTTTGAAATGCAGGAGAATCGTTTAACCTTCTTTATAGCTTTTCCAAAAGTCGCTCAAGACTAGGAAGAGAAAGGGTTTACATAGATGAAGCTAGAAGAAATTGCTAAATTCCCAAACTAACTTCCACCGTTAATCCAAGTGGAAGTTAGTCTGATAAAAATCGTAAAAACCAGTGGAA
>NZ_JASOOK010000053.1:0-4286 GCF_030217725.1 Streptococcus sp. UMB1203
AAAAAGAAAGGACGAAATTTGTCCTTTCTCGGTTTTAGCTTTTATTCAACCCACTACAGTTGACAAAGAGCCTAAAAAATGGAACAGACATCTGAATGCTGTTCCACCTAGCTTTTGCTACTGATTATTTTACAAAGTCAAGCAAAGCCAAGAAGCTTTCTGCTTCAAGTGACGCACCACCAACAAGGGCACCGTCAACGTCTGGGCAAGCCATGTATGAAGCAACGTTTTCAGGTTTAACAGAACCACCGTATTGAACACGAACTTTGTCTGCAACTTCTTGACCAAAGTCAGCAGCTACAACGTCACGAACAACTTTACACATTTTTTGTGCATCGTCTTGTGAAGCTGATTTACCAGTACCGATAGCCCAGATTGGCTCATAAGCGATAACTGATGCCGCAACTTGTTCAGCAGTCAATCCAGCCAATGCAGCAGATACTTGAGCACCTACGAATTCAGCTGCTTTACCAGCTTCGTAAGTTTCAAGTGACTCACCACAACAGATGATTGGAAGCATACCATTTGCAAAAATTGCTTTTGCTTTTTTATTGATATCTTCGTCAGTTTCATGGAAGTAGTCACGACGTTCTGAGTGGCCGATAACAACGTAGTCAGTACCGATTTCTTTCAAAACTTGTGGGCTTGTTTCACCAGTGAAAGCACCTGCATTTTCAAAGTAGCAGTTTTGAGCAGCAACTTTAAGGTTTGAACCTTTTGCAGCCGCAAGAACAGTTGTCAAATCAAGAGCTGGAGCTGCGATACCTGCTTCAACAAGATCTGATGAAGGAAGTTTTGATGCAACTGCTTCAACGAATGCTTTAGCTTCTTCTGGATTTTTGTTCATTTTCCAGTTACCAGCGATAAATGGTTTACGTGACATTTCACATACCTCTTTTTTCAATTTATTTTCTATTTATTTTATCACAATTAGACACAGCTTGCAAATCTTACTCGGATTTCAAGCCTGCTTACATGGATTAATCCTTCCAGAGATCCATAGCATTTCTGAAATCTGCAGATACCTGTGTCAACTGAGGATTGTTTGCTTCTCTCTCTGCTCTCTTAGCCTCAATTTGAGCCACGCTTTTGATACCTTCATGGCGCCAGTTTCTCAAAATCGCCTGAATGTACTTCCAGTTTGGTTTGCCATTCAAAACAGCTTCACGAAGAGCTTCTTTAATCAAGTCAGCACTGGTTCCATCTTCTTTTAGTGTCTTGGTCAAATCCTCAATCTCAAAAGGTGTCAACAGGCGTCCCAACTCCTGCTGGAAGGTTTCTACCAAATCCTTGAGCTGGTTTTGAGGTGTCAACTGACCTGAACTCGAAGAACTAGCTCCAAGCAAGTCATCCAATCGTTCCAAGGCTAAACTAGCATCAAAAAGCAATTCAATTTCACCATTCAATTCGATCGTTCGATACTGAAGCAGTCCCCTTTCCGTCAGATTAGAAATGGCCTGGTTGACATCTGAAATTTCCTTGCCAATCCTTTCAGCAATCTGGCTTGGCGACATTTCTTCTAAGCCTGTCGTATTTTGCAAATAGAAAAATTGCCAGACCAGAAAATCGTCGCTAGAAGGAAAGAGTTCCTTAAAATGCAAGAGCAGGGCACTCGGTAAAACCAAGTTCCCTAATTTAAAAGCGTCTAAATATGTCATAATTCCTCTTATAAATATCCATATGCAGATGCATCATCTTCTATCTTTCTCCAGTCAAAAGGCGTCTCCTGATAGACTGCATAATTCACCCAGTTACTGAAAAAGAGAGCTGCAGATGAAGACCAACAAAGACAAGGTACCTGATTGACATCATCATCCTTAAAGTAATTTTCTGGAATATGAGGATCCAAACCTGCATCACGATCTCGAAAATACTCTTTTGCTAAGGTATCACGGTCGTATTCCAAATGCCCAAAACTATAAATTTCTCGTAAATCACGACTAGCCAAAATCGAAACCCCAACCTGTGACCCTTCTGATAAAATCTCGAGATTGGTTTTGTTTAAGACCTCTTCCTTAGAAATCTCCGTATGCCGTGAATGAGGGGATACATAGCTATCGTCAAAGCCTCTAAAGAGAAGGTGCCCTTCCTTTAAGGTGTCCTGAGGATAAATACCTGATAGCTTACTGTCCATCTGGTATTTTTCTACACCATAACGCAGATAGAGTCCAGCCTGAGCACCCCAACAGATATGAAGGGTAGAATAGACATGGGTCTTGGACCACTCGATTACCTGACTGAATTCCTCCCAATAATCCACTTCCTCAAATGGTAAATGCTCAACTGGAGCCCCTGTGATAATCATCCCATCAAAATACTCATCCTTGACTTCAGGAAAAGTTTTATAAAAGGTCTCCATGTGTTCTGAACGAGTTGTTTTAGAACGGTGGCTCTCCATATAGAGAAAATCGATATCCAGTTGCAGGGGTGTATTGGCCAAATGGCGTAACAACTGGGTTTCTGTGACCATTTTCTGTGGCATGAGATTTAAGATTAAAATCTTCAAAGGACGGATATCTTGGTGGGCCGCACGTTGATCATCCATGACAAAGATGTTCTCTGTCTGTAAAATCTCAACAGCTGGTAATTTTTTATCAATTCGAATCGGCATAACCCTCTCCTAACTGTACTCTTTCAGGAATAATTGCATATGTTTGAAGCCAAATCTCAAACATCTAGTCCTTTTATTATACTGCAAGAAGATATAGTTTTCAATTATACTTTTTTTCTAACTAGCTATAGTCTATTTTTATATCCTAATGTAGAGAAAACAGCCCTAGGGACTGTTTTTCATTAATAATGCATCAGAACTTTGTAATCGTAGTCACCGATTTTTTCACGACCGTTCAATTCATCCAATTCAACAAGGAATGCACAACCTGCTACAACACCACCAAGTTTTTCAATCATCTCGATGGTTGCCTTAACAGTTCCACCTGTTGCCAAGAGGTCATCTACGATAAGAACACGTTGACCTGGCTTGATGGCATCCGCGTGCATAGTCAAGGTATCAACACCGTACTCTTTTTCATAGTCAGCAGAAATGACTTCGCGTGGCAATTTACCTGGCTTACGAACAGGCGCGAAACCAATTCCCAACTCAAAGGCAACTGGACAGCCCACGATAAAACCACGAGCTTCAGGACCTACAATCATGTCGATTTTCTTGTCAGTAGCATACTGAACGATTTCACGAACAGCGTAGCTATAGGCATTCCCATCAGCCATCAAAGGACTAATATCACGGAAGGTAATCCCTTCCTTTGGATAATTTTCAATTGTTGCAATGTAATCTTTTAAATTCATCTTTTTCTTTCTTTCAAAGTTTTTTACTCCCTATTATACCATATTTTCACCAAAAGAAGAAAGTATAACCAATATTTCCCAACTGATACTCAATGAAAATCAAAGAGCAAACTAGGAAGTTAGCCGTAGGCAGTACTTGAGTACGACAAGGCGAAGCTGACGTGGTTTGAATTTGATTTTCGAAGAGTATGAGAGCCTGATTTCTATGTCCACTCTATAACCCCGGTAACAACAGCAAAAAGCTGACGAATCATCGATTCATCAGCTTTAAGGATAATCTGTTCATTCCAAACAAATCATGTCAATTAGAAAGATTAGTCTTCTTTCTTCTTGCGGGCTACAAGACCGAATCCACTCAATACTCCAAGAAGTCCAAGTGCTGCTAGGCTTGCATTGTCTTCTGTACCAGTATTTGGCAATTCGCGTTTACCTTCAGCTTCTTTCACTGCGGTTGGCTGTACTGGAGTTGCTGGTACCTCTGGTTTAGCTGGCTGTTCAGGCATTGCTGGAGTTGCTGGCTCTACCGGTTGTACTGGTTTTTGAGATTGAATCTTACGGTAAACATTGCGAACATTTCCATTTGCATCTGTTTCCGTACGGACTAGTTCATAATTTTCTAATGGTTTACCTGGATGTGAACCATTTTCATCAGGAATAATTAATACTCCGTTTTCATCCACAAATGTAGTGATCACTTTGTATTCAAATGGAGTTGGAGTAGGAGTAGGTGTTGGCGTTGGTGCTACCACTCTTTCGTAGATGTGTTCTGTATCACCATTTGGTAATTTCTTAGTCTCTACGAAGCGGTATTCTGGAATGTCTTTCTTATCAACTGTTCCTGGCTCACTTGGATATTTAGGAATTTCATTTCCTTCTTTATCCTTGAATGATGTCTTAACTTTTTCGTAGATGTGTTCTGTATCACCATTTGGTAATTTCTTAGTCTCTACGAAGCGGTATTCTGGAATGTCTTTCTTATC
>NZ_JASOOK010000054.1:0-4210 GCF_030217725.1 Streptococcus sp. UMB1203
AAAAAAGAAAGGACGAAATTTGTCCTTTCTCGGTTTTAGCTTTTATTCAACCCACTACAGTTGACAAAGAGCCTTTTTATTTAGCCTCGTACCAGGTTGCCCCTTCATTTTCATCTGCGATGAGGGGAACACTGAGTTGAATGGCTTCTTCCATGGTTTGTTTGACCAATTTTTTCATCTCTGCCAATTCAGATTTAGGAACTTCAAGGACGATTTCATCGTGCACTTGTAACAGCATCTTAGTCTGATAACCACCTGCAACCAAGGCTTTATCCAGCTGAATCATGGCAATCTTGAGAATATCTGCCGCCGAACCCTGGATAGGCGAGTTGATGGCAGTTCGCTCCGCAAAACCACGAATGTTAAAGTTACGCGAATTGATATCTGGCAACTCACGACGACGCTTGAAGAGGGTCTCTACATAGCCCTTATCACGCGCCTCACGCACCACTTCATCCATGTAGTTTTTAATACCTGGGAAACGTTCAAAGTAGGTATCAATGTAGGCTTTGGCCTCCTTACGGCTGATGCCCAGATTATTAGACAAACCAAAATCTGAAATCCCGTAAACCACTCCAAAGTTAACAGCCTTGGCATTGCGACGGTCGTTTGCAGTCACATCCTCAGGACGCTCAATGCCAAAGACCCGCATAGCTGTCGAAGTATGGATATCTGCCCCCTCTTGGAAGGCCTTTATCAAGTGCTCATCCTTAGAAATATGCGCCAAAACGCGCAATTCAATCTGTGAATAGTCCGAACTAAGCAGGACACTATCCTCCCACTCAGGCACAAAAGCCTTACGAATGAGACGACCTTGCTCCAAACGCACAGGGATATTTTGCAAGTTTGGATCCACACTAGACAAACGCCCGGTCTGGGTCAAATCCTGCACATAACGAGTATGAATCTTACCATCTGCTAAAATCCAGTCCTGCAAGCCAATTACATAAGTAGACTGAATCTTAGCAATCTGACGGTAATCTAGAATTTTCTTAACAATCGGCGCAATAGGAGCTAAACGCTCTAAGACATCCACCGCTGTCGAGTATCCAGTCTTGGTTTTCTTAGTGTATTCTAGAGGAAGTCCCAATTTCTCAAAAAGAAGTACGCCCAACTGCTTAGGTGAGTTGATGTTAAACTCCTCACCAGCCAGTTCGTAAATCTCCTGAGTCAATTTTTCAATGATAAGCTCATTCTCAGCCTGCATCTCAAGCAAGGTCTCTTTCTTGACCGTAATCCCAGCAATTTCCATCTTGGCAAGGACAAAAGCCAGAGGCTGCTCCATATCATAAAGAAGCTCTAATTGCCCATTTTCGCTGAGTTTTTCAAGCAAAACAGGCGCTGTTTCGACTAAAACAGCAAGCTTACGAGCCAAATGTTCCAAGAATTTCTCGCGTTCAGGAAGAGTCTTCTTGACCCCCTTACCATAGAAGGTCTCATCATCAACCAAACAAGTCTGACTATAAAGACTAGCGATAGTCGCAATTTCATTATCCTCTACAGTTGAAAGGAGGTATTTAGCCAAACGGCTGTCAAAAGCGGGCGCCTGCAAATCCACATCAAAACGATTCAAGAGAACTTTAGCCTTCTTAAAGTCATAAACTCTAAGAGATGTTTTTTCTAAAAAATCCTTGAAAATAGGCTCTTGCAAAAGCTCAAGCTTGTCGGTAGCATAGAGCTTTTCCCCACAAGACCAGGCAAATCCAACCAAATCATCCGTATGGTAATTCTCACCAAAAAGCTCAAAATGGAAGATAGACTCTTCACTCAGCATATCTTGACTGATTTGGTCAACGATAGTAAAATCCAAGCTCTCAGCCACATCAGCTGACGACACATTTAAAGCCTGCTTGAGCTGTTTGAAGCCCATCTCATCGTAGAATTTCCCAAGATTTTCCACATCTGGACCACTATAGACCAAATCCTCTAAACCAATCTCAATCGGTGCCTTGGTATCAATGGTCGCCAGTGTTTTCGACAAAAAGGCCTGTTCCTTATCATTGATGAGATTTTCCTTCATCTTAGAAGTCTTCATCTCATCGATATTTTCATAAATACCATCGAGTGAGCCATGCTCCAGCAAGAGCTTGATACCCGTCTTTTCGCCGATTTTGGTCACCCCAGGAATATTATCCGACTTATCTCCCATAAGCGCCTTAAGATCGATAAACTGCGTCGGTGTAATGCCCAGCTTTTCCATAAGATATTCTGGCGTAAATGCCTCAAACTCAGCCACACCTTTCTTGGAAATCTCAACCACCGTATGCTCATCCGTCAGCTGAATCAAGTCCTTGTCCCCACTGACAATGGTAATATCAAAACCATCCTGCTCTGCGAGCTTATCCAGCGTCCCAATGATGTCATCAGCCTCATACTGAGCCAACTCATAGTGACGAATCCCCATATGATCCAGCAACTCACGAATAAAGGGAAATTGCTCACGAAACTCATCCGGAGTCTTAGCCCGACCACCCTTATAGTCCGCATACATCTCTGTACGGAAGGTCGTCTTTCCCGCATCAAAAGCCACCAAAATATGACTTGGCTCAACCCGCTCCAACAAATGGCTCAACATCAACTGAAAGCCATAAATCGCATTGGTATGCAAACCAGCCGCATTCTTAAAACGATCCAACTGCTGATAGAGGGCAAAAAACGCCCGAAAAGCAACAGAAGACCCATCAATCAATAATAATTTTTTCTTATCCATACACCCATTATAAAGGAAAGCACCAAAAAATACCATTGGGAAGAGCCATACCCAATATTTTTCACACTTTTTCCGAATAAATAGATAGAGCTAGAGAATCTAGTAAACCTAGATTTAAAAATGTGCTATAATGAAAGGAGAAAAAATATGACTATACGTCATCCGGGCATCAGCCCGACCAATGACTTGGTTGCTAAGAAAATCTTTAGCAATCCAGAAATCACTTGTCAATTTATTCGCGATATGTTGGATTTACCGGCCAAAAATGTAACCATTTTGGAGGGGAGCAATATTCATGTCTTGCCTTCCCTGCCGTACTCGGCCCAGGATTTCTATACCAGTATAGATGTCTTGGCGGAGTTGGACAACGGTACTCAAGTAATTATTGAGATTCAGGTGCATCATCAGAATTTTTTCATCAATCGCCTGTGGGCTTACTTGTGCAGTCAGGTCAATCAAAATCTCGAAAAAATTCGCCAACGAGAAGGCGATACTCATCAAAGTTACAAACACATCGCACCTGTTTACGCTATTGCGATTGTGGATAGCAACTACTTTCAAGATGATTTAGCTTTTCATAGCTTTAGTATGCGAGAAGATACGACGGGTGAGGTTTTAACAATTACAAATAACGGTCAAGAAAACCATCTAGTCAAGATGGCGTTCTTGGAATTAAAAAAATACAGAGAAACCAGCAAAGATAGCGTTCGCAAACCGTGGTTGGAGTTTTTCGGGAATAAACCCTTTACTCAACAACCCGAGCGAGCCATCAGCCAGGCAGATCAACTGCTGGACTATAAGAGCTGGTCTGAGGAGGACAGGAAAATGTTTAGTCAACTACGTATGAGAGAAGAACAAGCCTTGTTAGCACAGAACTATGCCTTGGAACAAGCTGAAGAAAAAGGACTGAAAAAAGGATTAGTAAATCTCGTTCGCCAGCATCTTTTAACCGCTGAGGTTGCCAGCCAGCAATTAGGCATGACGGTCGCTGAGTTTGAAGAACTATTGAAAGACCATTGTAAATAAGATTAAAAAAATACAGAGAAACCAGCAAAGACGAGGTTCGTAAGCCATGGTTGGAGTTTTTCGGGAACAAACCCTTTACCCAGCAACCTGAGCGAACCATCAGTCAAGCAGACCAACTGCTAGACTACAAGAGCTTCTTTGGGTTTACGACACGAGAAATTTGATGATTTTTCTTTACTAGAGGAGTCTCAGCGACCATCATTTTCAAGCACTGATAGCACTTGAAACGACGCTTTTTAAGTAGAATTCTAGTAGACATACCAGTCGTTTCAAGGTAAGGAATCTTAGACGGTTTTTGAAAGTCATATTTCTTCATTTGACTTCCGCAATCAGGACAAAGTGGAGCCTCATAATCCAGTTTAGCAATGATTCCTTTGTGAGTATCCCTATTAAGAACAGCTAAATTCCCAAACTAACTTCCACCGTTAATCCAAGTGGAAGTTAGTCTGATAAAAATCGTAAAAACCAGTGGAA
>NZ_JASOOK010000055.1:0-3429 GCF_030217725.1 Streptococcus sp. UMB1203
AGACCTTTGAAAACTGAACAAGACGAACCAATGTGCAGGGCACTACAACTAAGGTTGTAGTACTGAACAATGAAAAAAACAATAAATCTGTCAGTGACAGAAATGAGTGAGAGCTCAAACTTTTAATGAGAGTTTGATCCTGGCTCAGGACGAACGCTGGCGGCGTGCCTAATACATGCAAGTAGAACGCTGAAGGAGGAGCTTGCTTCTCTGGATGAGTTGCGAACGGGTGAGTAACGCGTAGGTAACCTGCCTGGTAGCGGGGGATAACTATTGGAAACGATAGCTAATACCGCATAAGAGTAGATGTTGCATGACATTTGCTTAAAAGGTGCAATTGCATCACTACCAGATGGACCTGCGTTGTATTAGCTAGTTGGTGGGGTAACGGCTCACCAAGGCGACGATACATAGCCGACCTGAGAGGGTGATCGGCCACACTGGGACTGAGACACGGCCCAGACTCCTACGGGAGGCAGCAGTAGGGAATCTTCGGCAATGGACGGAAGTCTGACCGAGCAACGCCGCGTGAGTGAAGAAGGTTTTCGGATCGTAAAGCTCTGTTGTAAGAGAAGAACGAGTGTGAGAGTGGAAAGTTCACACTGTGACGGTATCTTACCAGAAAGGGACGGCTAACTACGTGCCAGCAGCCGCGGTAATACGTAGGTCCCGAGCGTTGTCCGGATTTATTGGGCGTAAAGCGAGCGCAGGCGGTTAGATAAGTCTGAAGTTAAAGGCTGTGGCTTAACCATAGTACGCTTTGGAAACTGTTTAACTTGAGTGCAAGAGGGGAGAGTGGAATTCCATGTGTAGCGGTGAAATGCGTAGATATATGGAGGAACACCGGTGGCGAAAGCGGCTCTCTGGCTTGTAACTGACGCTGAGGCTCGAAAGCGTGGGGAGCAAACAGGATTAGATACCCTGGTAGTCCACGCCGTAAACGATGAGTGCTAGGTGTTAGACCCTTTCCGGGGTTTAGTGCCGCAGCTAACGCATTAAGCACTCCGCCTGGGGAGTACGACCGCAAGGTTGAAACTCAAAGGAATTGACGGGGGCCCGCACAAGCGGTGGAGCATGTGGTTTAATTCGAAGCAACGCGAAGAACCTTACCAGGTCTTGACATCCCTCTGACCGCTCTAGAGATAGAGTTTTCCTTCGGGACAGAGGTGACAGGTGGTGCATGGTTGTCGTCAGCTCGTGTCGTGAGATGTTGGGTTAAGTCCCGCAACGAGCGCAACCCCTATTGTTAGTTGCCATCATTCAGTTGGGCACTCTAGCGAGACTGCCGGTAATAAACCGGAGGAAGGTGGGGATGACGTCAAATCATCATGCCCCTTATGACCTGGGCTACACACGTGCTACAATGGCTGGTACAACGAGTCGCAAGCCGGTGACGGCAAGCTAATCTCTTAAAGCCAGTCTCAGTTCGGATTGTAGGCTGCAACTCGCCTACATGAAGTCGGAATCGCTAGTAATCGCGGATCAGCACGCCGCGGTGAATACGTTCCCGGGCCTTGTACACACCGCCCGTCACACCACGAGAGTTTGTAACACCCGAAGTCGGTGAGGTAACCTTTTAGGAGCCAGCCGCCTAAGGTGGGATAGATGATTGGGGTGAAGTCGTAACAAGGTAGCCGTATCGGAAGGTGCGGCTGGATCACCTCCTTTCTAAGGATAAGGAACTGCGCATTGGTCTTGTTTAGTCTTGAGAGGTCTTGTGGGGCCTTAGCTCAGCTGGGAGAGCGCCTGCTTTGCACGCAGGAGGTCAGCGGTTCGATCCCGCTAGGCTCCATTGGTGAGAGATCACCAAGTAATGCACATTGAAAATTGAATATCTATATCAAATAGTAACAAGAAAATAAACCGAAAACGCTGTAGTATTAATAAGAGTTTATGACTGAAAGGTCAAAAAAATAAGGTTAAGTTAATAAGGGCGCACGGTGGATGCCTTGGCACTAGGAGCCGAAGAAGGACGTGACAAACGACGATATGCCTTGGGTAGCTGTAAGTAAGCGATGATCCAGGGATTTCCGAATGGGGGAACCCAACAGGTACTACCTGTTACCCGCATCTGTTAAGGATGTGAGGAGGAAGACGCAGTGAACTGAAACATCTAAGTAGCTGCAGGAAGAGAAAGCAAAAGCGATTGCCTTAGTAGCGGCGAGCGAAACGGCAGGAGGGCAAACCGAAGAGTTTACTCTTCGGGGTTGTAGGACTGCAATGTGGACTCAAAGATTATAGAAGAATGATTTGGGAAGATCAGCCAAAGAGAGTAATAGCCTCGTATTTAAAATAGTCTTTGTACCTAGCAGTATCCTGAGTACGGCGGGACACGTGAAATCCCGTCGGAATCTGGGAGGACCATCTCCCAACCCTAAATACTCCCTAGTGACCGATAGTGAACCAGTACCGTGAGGGAAAGGTGAAAAGCACCCCGGGAGGGGAGTGAAATAGAACCTGAAACCGTGTGCCTACAACAAGTTCGAGCCCGTTAATGGGTGAGAGCGTGCCTTTTGTAGAATGAACCGGCGAGTTACGTTATGATGCGAGGTTAAGTTGAAGAGACGGAGCCGTAGGGAAACCGAGTCTGAATAGGGCGAATTAGTATCATGACGTAGACCCGAAACCATGTGACCTACCCATGAGCAGGTTGAAGGTGCGGTAAGACGCACTGGAGGACCGAACCAGGGCACGTTGAAAAGTGCTTGGATGACTTGTGGGTAGCGGAGAAATTCCAAACGAACTTGGAGATAGCTGGTTCTCTCCGAAATAGCTTTAGGGCTAGCGTCGACATTAGAGATTCTTGGAGGTAGAGCACTGTTTGGGTGAGGGGTCCATCCCGGATTACCAATCTCAGATAAACTCCGAATGCCAATGAATTATGGTCGGCAGTCAGACTGCGAGTGCTAAGATCCGTAGTCGAAAGGGAAACAGCCCAGACCACCAGCTAAGGTCCCAAAATAATTGTTAAGTGGAAAAGGATGTGGGGTTGCACAGACAACTAGGATGTTAGCTTAGAAGCAGCTATTCATTCAAAGAGTGCGTAATAGCTCACTAGTCGAGTGACCCTGCGCCGAAAATGTACCGGGGCTAAAACAATTTACCGAAGCTGTGGATACCTTTATAGGTATGGTAGGAGAGCGTTCTATGTGTGATGAAGGTGTACCGTGAGGAGTGCTGGAACGCATAGAAGTGAGAATGCCGGTATGAGTAGCGAAAGACAGGTGAGAATCCTGTCCACCGTAAGACTAAGGTTTCCAGGGGAAGGCTCGTCCGCCCTGGGTTAGTCGGGACCTAAGGAGAGACCGAAAGGTGTATCCGATGGACAACAGGTTGATATTCCTGTACTAGAGTATGTAGTGATGGAGGGACGCAGTAGGCTAACTAAAGCAGACGATTGGAAGTGTCTGTCTAAGCAGTGAGGTGTGA
>NZ_JASOOK010000056.1:0-3263 GCF_030217725.1 Streptococcus sp. UMB1203
ACAAAAAAGGCTCCATAAGATCCATAGGGGATTTACCCACTACAAATATTATAGAGCCGATATATAAGGATAAGCCTAGCTGTAAAGCTGGGTTTTTAAAATAAAAAAACCGGGGTCTTACCCCCAGTTTGACAACTTTACCGATTCTTTAGTTCTACATAGCGCTTGTACCAAATGTTTACATAGGCTTCTGAGAAAGGACCTCGTCCATTGTTAATCCAATCAACAAGAATTTTGACATGTTCTTTTAAAATATAGTCCAAGTCATCGGAATAATTCATTTTGCGTTTGTGACGCTCATACTCCTCAACGTCCAAGAGACGTTTCTCTCCATCTGTAAAAATTTTAACATCCAAATCGTAATCAATATACTTCAGTGCTTCTTCATCCAGATAGTAGGGGCTAGCCATATTGCAATAGTAGGAAATTCCATTATCACGAATCATGGCAATGATATTAAACCAATATTTCTTGTGAAAGTAAACAATAGCCGGTTCTCGAGTGACCCAACGACGACCATCACTTTCGGTAACCAGTGTATGATCGTTGACACCAATAATGGCGTTTTCTGTTGTTTTTAGTACCATGGTGTCCCGCCAAGTTCGGTGGAGACTCCCATCATGCTTATAACTTTGAATTGTAATAAAGTCGCCTTCTTTTGGAAGCTTCATAACTAACCAACTTTCTACAATTTATAAGTTTATCGTTTACTATTGTACCATAAAATTACCTAAAATCTGTGAATTTTACATGAAAATATTAAAGATATTCTCTGAGAGCGCTTGCTATATCCGAAAAATCGTAGCCTTTTCGTGCTAAAACTTGAGTTAAACGCTGTTTAAGTTCGTATCCTTCATATTTTCGGGCATACTTAGCATATTGCTTATCAAGTTCCTTGAAGATGAGTTCCTGAGTCGTTTCTTGATCAACTTGACTATCCAACTGGTCAAAAGCAGTTTTAGCATCAGAATAGGAAAACCCCTTGTTGGTCAGATTTTGGATTATCTTATCTTGCAAGGCACGAGCTGGAAGTTTTCCCTCATATTTTTTCAATAGTTTATTAGCTACACGTTGAGCAACTTCAGAAAAATCAAATTCTTTCAAGTTCTCTTCTATAGTAGATTTTGAAATCCCTTTTTGAGCTAGTTTCTGAGTCAGTACATAAGGACCCTTGTCTCCTGAAAGTTGATTGGCATTGATGATAGCATAAGCGTACTGAGCATCATTAATCCACTTATCTTCTTTAAGATTAATAATGACTTGAGAAACGATGTTTTCATCAATATCGTATTTTTTCAGATATTCTCTGACCTCTTTTTCAGTACGTGCTTTAAAGGATAGGTGGTAGAGGGCTAGATTCTTACCGTAAGAAAATTGGGCAAAGTCCTGAATATCTTTCAATTCTTCTTCACTTATCACCTTATCTCTTGATAACATAAAACGAACAATAGTATCTTCAGTAATGTAGCATTTGTCGCCATTATCAAGCTCCATCAGATAGAGTCTTTTTTTCTTTTCAAGTTTTGTGATTTTCATAGTTCTATTATAACTCAAAATGTGATAAGATAGGGGTATGAATCTGAAAGTGAAACAAAAAATACCATTAAAAATTAAGCGCATGGGAATTAATGGTGAGGGAATCGGCTTTTATCAAAAAACATTAGTCTTTGTGCCTGGTGCTCTCAAAGGAGAAGATATCTATTGTCAGATTACTTCTATTAAACGTAACTTTGTTGAGGCAAAATTACTGAAGGTTAATAAGAAGTCTAAATTTCGAGTTGTGCCGGCTTGTACTATTTACAATGAATGTGGAGGCTGCCAAATCATGCACCTGCATTATGATAAGCAGCTGGAGTTCAAGACGGACTTACTTCACCAAGCGCTGAAAAAATTTGCTCCTGCAGGATATGAAAACTATGAAATTCGTCCAACTATTGGAATGCAGGAACCAAAGTACTACCGTGCCAAGTTACAATTTCAGACTCGAAAATTTAAAAATCAGGCCAAGGCTGGCTTATATGCACAAAACTCTCATTACTTAGTAGAGTTGAAAGACTGCCTGGTACAAGACAAGGAAACTCAAGTGATTGCTAATCGTCTAGCAGAATTACTTACTTATCACCAGATTCCAATCACGGATGAGAGAAAAGTTCTAGGTGTTAGAACTATAATGGTCCGACGAGCAAGAAAGACTGGACAGGTTCAGATTATTATTGTTATAAATCGTCAGCTTAATTTAACCCTGCTGGTAAAAGATTTAATTAAAGATTTTCCAGAAGTTGTGACAGTAGCTGTTAATACCAATACAGCTAAAACCAGTGAGATTTATGGTGAAAAGACAGAGATTATCTGGGGACAAGAGAGTATTCAAGAAGGTGTACTCGATTATGAATTTTCACTATCTCCTCGAGCATTCTATCAACTAAATCCTGAACAAACAGAAGTCCTCTATAGTGAGGCTGTAAAAGCCTTGGATGTTACTAAAGAAGACCATTTGATTGACGCTTATTGTGGAGTTGGAACGATTGGATTTGCCTTCGCAAAGAAAGTTAAAACATTAAGAGGTATGGATATTATTCCAGAAGCCATTGAAGATGCCAAGCGAAATGCTAAAAGAATGGGATTTGACAATACTCATTATGAAGCTGGAACGGCAGAAGAAATTATTCCTCGTTGGTACAAGGAAGGCTACCGAGCAAATGCTCTGATTGTGGATCCACCACGTACTGGTCTGGACGATAAGCTATTAGATACTATTCTTACTTATGTACCAGAAAAAATGGTCTATATTTCTTGTAATGTTTCGACCTTGGCTCGTGATTTAGTACGGTTAGTAGAAGTCTACGATATCCATTATATTCAGTCGGTCGATATGTTCCCGCACACTGCTCGAACTGAAGCAGTTGTAAAATTAATTAAAAAAGTTTAAAAAAGGTGTTGACAAAGTTTGAAAAGCCTGTATAATAGTAAGAGTTAAAAATAACAACTCTGGTCCGTTGGTCAAGGGGTTAAGACACCGCCTTTTCACGGCGGTAACACGGGTTCGAATCCCGTACGGACTATGGTATGTTGCGGTTGAAGCACTTGATGAAAAAAAAGTTTCAAAAAAATTTCAAAAAAGTGTTGACAAGCGAAAGCGACTGTGATATACTAATATAGTTGTCACTTGAGAGAAGTAAGCGACAAAGACCTTTGAAAACTGAACAAGACGAACCAATGTGCAGGGCACTACAACTAAGGTTGTAGTACTGAACAATGAAAAA
>NZ_JASOOK010000057.1:0-2381 GCF_030217725.1 Streptococcus sp. UMB1203
GGGGATTTACCCACTACAAATATTATAGAGCCGTTTTTGAACACCTGATACGATGTGTTTTTGATTTATTTTGAAAATTTGCGAGGTGTGACTTTTTATACTCAACAAGAATCAAAGAGAAACATAGCAAGCTGACAGCAGTAAGATATAGTAGATTGAAACAAGATGTGAACAAATCGATTAGGAAAGTCAAATTAATCTCTAGAAATGTTTTAGTAATAGTGGTGTACTATTCTGAATTCAACCTACTATAAAATACGAATTTGATATTGCGGATAAGATTGGTAAATTGTGTCACATTTTTACAATAATAAATTTGTGTAATTGCTTTTGATTTCTGAAAAGTATTATATTTTATTTCATATTATACAAATTTTTATTTTATAATATCAGAAAATACTTTTTTTTTTTTAGCAAATATGATACAATTTTATTTGAAAAAAAATAAACAGGAGATTTTATTATGAAATCAAAAACACTTGCTTTAATTAGTGGTATCGTCGGTCTTGTAGGAGGAATTTTACTTCTTATTGGTCCTTTTGTCTTGTTGGGAACAGCGGTAAATACAGCTGCTACAACTCTTAATGGAGGAGCTACTGCAGGGGCTGTTTCAGGTGTTGCTTTACTCTTGAATGCCTTGAAGATTGCAAATCTTGTTCTCGGTATCATTGCTATTGTTTACTATAAAGGAGATAATCGTGTAGGTGCAGCTCCGTCTGTCCTAATGATTGTTTCTGGTGGAGTTAGTCTCATTCCATTCTTAGGATGGGTTGGGGGGATTCTTGCTATTATTGGAGGATCTCTATTCCTTGCAACATTGAAGAAATTCAAATCAGAAGAATAAAAGGTATTTTAGCATGAAAAGAACAAAAAAGTTTATCGGTCTAGGAGTAATTCTATTATCTGTTTCTCTTCTCGCTGCATGTGGAGCACAAAATTCAAAGACTACTTCAACAAGTAATGATGAGAAGACAGTAGCAACATCTAATACCTCAAAAGAAACAATCACTCTTGATACACCGGTTGTAACAGACGATGCGATTGAATCAATACGTACTTATGCAGATTATATAGATCTTTATAAAAAGATTTTTGATGATTATTTTACTAAAGCTGAGGAAAGTTTCAAAGGTACAGCTATGGAAAATAATGAGTCGTTTACCAAACTAAAAGAGTCAACTCAAAAATTATTCGATGCGCAGAAAAAAATATATGATTTGCTAGGGTCAACTGAGATTAAGGAAGATGATAAATCAAAATTGTCTCAACAATTGAAAGACTTTAGAGACAATTTGCAAAAACAGTTGAAAACTTTGACATCTCAACTACAGTAAGATAGAAATTTTTTTGTAGTAATTGAGAATAATTGGTTAAATTACACCCCAAATGTTAGAAATTGGGGTGTTTTTTAAAGATTAAATAATGAAGATAGAATAGAAATTATCAAAAACAATGTGATTGTCAAACAGTCTCTTCCTTTTTGGTTTTGACTAGCTTTTTTGTGAAAAATTGTGTAAAATAGAATAGATAAACGAGGGAAAACCTCGGAAAATTTAAAGGAGAATCCATCTAATGGTAAAATTGGTTTTTGCTCGCCACGGTGAGTCTGAATGGAACAAAGCTAACCTTTTCACTGGTTGGGCTGATGTTGATTTGTCTGAAAAAGGTACACAACAAGCGATTGACGCTGGTAAATTGATTAAAGAAGCTGGTATCGAATTTGACCAAGCATACACTTCAGTATTGAAACGTGCGATTAAAACAACAAACTTGGCTCTTGAAGCTTCTGACCAATTGTGGGTTCCAGTTGAAAAATCATGGCGCTTGAACGAACGTCACTACGGTGGTTTGACTGGTAAAAACAAAGCTGAAGCTGCTGAACAATTTGGTGATGAGCAAGTTCACATCTGGCGTCGTTCATACGATGTATTGCCTCCAAACATGGATCGTGATGATGAGCACTCAGCTCACACAGACCGTCGTTACGCTTCACTTGACGACTCAGTAATCCCAGATGCTGAAAACTTGAAAGTGACTTTGGAACGTGCTCTTCCATTCTGGGAAGATAAAATCGCTCCAGCTCTTAAAGATGGTAAAAACGTATTCGTAGGAGCTCACGGTAACTCAATCCGTGCCCTTGTAAAACACATCAAAGGTTTGTCAGATGACGAAATCATGGACGTGGAAATCCCTAACTTCCCACCATTGGTATTCGAATTTGACGAAAAATTGAACGTCGTTTCTGAATACTACCTTGGAAAATAAAAAATTGTAAGTCTAGAATTGATTTCTAGGCTTTTTATGTGGCTCTTTGTCAACTGTAGTGGGTTGAAGAAAAGCGGCTCTTTGTCAACTGTAGTGGGTTGAAGAAAAGCTAAGCT
>NZ_JASOOK010000058.1:0-1961 GCF_030217725.1 Streptococcus sp. UMB1203
TTCCACTGGTTTTTACGATTTTTATCAGACTAACTTCCACTTGGATTAACGGTGGAAGTTAGTTTGGGAATTTAGCCCCAATTCTTCTTTCAAAGGCTGTAAATAGCTTGTTTCTTGCTTATTTCTCATCTCCAGTCCTTCGCAAGCTAGCAGGAGTATGTGTTTGGAAAATTCAATAATCGCAGTTTCTTCCTCATTTGTAAGCTTTTTCTTAGAAAATTGTCGTCTTAAAAACTTGTAATTTCGCCCAAATTCTTTAAAGAAAGTCGCTGTTTCTAAGTAAGCTTCTAACTTATCTAAATTAACCAACAATCCTAAGTGAAAAGCTGCAGAAGCGAAGGTTCTCTCTAGAGGTTGAGTACACACACTACGAAACTCAACTGTACCCCGAGTCGTTAAGTCTTGGTACTGATAACTACGATGAGTTTCAAAATCCTTCTCTTGAGGGTAAATAAGAATCTCATCCCCATTAAGAGCATATGCTTGGATTTCAGTTGTAGCCAAATAGTCCCTTGCCTGAATCGGATAAAAATAATAGGTTTGCCCATCGCGTTCCGCAGTAAAAATTGCAGAATGATCTAGATAATCAAAAAAATCATCCTCATCTTTAAAGAGCCTAGCATTGACACCAACATTCTCTGGATATATACCATGCATCGATTCTTCCCAGAAAATATCCCTTGAAATTTTCGTATCCCAATTCTCACCTGAAAACTCAGAATTGGCAAGTAAATAAGCCTTAGCCCCTTCAATTTGGGTAAAAGCATTAATCACTCGTAAGTAGTTAGACTTTGAAACATCCAACTGAACCTGACTCCCACAGATAAAAGCACCATATTCAGGGAAATGATGCAAGTCTGATTCAGCCATATTTCTACTCAAATTCAAATAGTCCATCAGCATGCGATACCGTGGATAAGCCACTGGACAATTCTCATTTTTATCCCAGTTGGGATGAATACCACAGCCAACAATAGCATGATTTGATTCAGCTAACTTCTTCTGGATTGCTCCCATATAAATACTAAAACGTTCTTCAATTTCTTGTATCGTTTCAGCCTTACCAAATGCAAACTCAATCGTAGTATAGGAAACTTCAAATAAAATAGCATCCTGACTTACTGGCTCCACTAACTGAATAGGAGTCCCAAAATCATCTACCTTTTCGACAGTAAAATCAAAAGCAGAAACTAAATATCGGAATAAGTATTTGATAACTTCAACATCTGTAGCATCCCCTTCCAAATTTACAACAGGATATTCCAGCTCAATCCCGACAAACAATTCAGGATTTTCTTTAATATTTTTCAAATACCGATGTTTTAATAAATCGATAGAACGAGACATACTTCCCTACACTTTCATAATCTAAATAAAATTTGAATAACTATTATTATACCAAAAATAATATAAAAAAGGAACGAAGATTTACAACGTTCCTTAACTCTATACTATACCGGCGGCCGGGGTCGAACCGGCACGTCCTTGCGGACACTGGATTTTGAGTCCAGCGCGTCTGCCAATTCCGCCACGCCGGCAAATAGTAACTGGGGTAGCTGGATTCGAACCAACGCATGAGGGAGTCAAAGTCCCTTGCCTTACCGCTTGGCTATACCCCAATAATATAAAATAGGCGAGTGATGGGGATCGAACCCACGCATGCCAGAGCCACAATCTGGTGTGTTAACCACTTCACCACACCCGCCATAATTCTATTAACACGGGCAGTAGGAATTGAACCCACACTGAAGGTTTTGGAGACCTTAGTTCTACCTTTAAACTATGCCCGTAAAATGGAAGGGGAGGGATTCGAACCCCCGAACCCGAAGGAGCGGATTTACAGTCCGCCGCGTTTAGCCTCTTCGCTACCCTTCCAAAATATATAAATGGCGCGAGACGGAATCGAACCGCCGACACATGGAGCTTCAATCCATTGCTCTACCAACTGAGCTACCGAGCCT
>NZ_JASOOK010000059.1:0-1553 GCF_030217725.1 Streptococcus sp. UMB1203
AATTCCACCATAAAAATCCGTTTTAGACTAATTTCCACTTTGGTCAGGCAAGTGGAAGTTACTTTGAGAAGTTACCGATTAAGAATAATTCACAAAAACTTTGTAAAACACTTGCAATTTAGCTGAAATTTGATAAAATAGTAAGGAAAGTTAGACTGTATTGCCTACTGTCTATCTATAAAATATATTTTATTGGAGGCTTTTACTCAAATGGCAAAAGAAAAATACGATCGTAGTAAACCACACGTTAACATTGGTACTATCGGACACGTTGACCACGGTAAAACTACTTTGACAGCAGCTATCACAACTGTTTTGGCACGTCGCTTGCCTTCAGCTGTTAACCAACCTAAAGACTATGCGTCTATCGATGCTGCTCCAGAAGAACGCGAACGCGGTATCACAATCAACACTGCGCACGTTGAGTACGAAACTGAAAAACGTCACTACGCTCACATCGACGCTCCAGGACACGCGGACTACGTTAAAAACATGATCACTGGTGCCGCTCAAATGGACGGAGCTATCCTTGTAGTAGCTTCAACTGACGGACCAATGCCACAAACTCGTGAGCACATCCTTCTTTCACGTCAGGTTGGTGTTAAACACCTTATCGTCTTCATGAACAAAGTTGACTTGGTTGACGACGAAGAATTGCTTGAATTGGTTGAAATGGAAATCCGTGACCTATTGTCAGAATACGACTTCCCAGGTGACGATCTTCCAGTTATCCAAGGTTCAGCTCTTAAAGCCCTTGAAGGTGACACTAAATACGAAGACATCGTTATGGAATTGATGAACACAGTTGATGAGTACATCCCAGAACCAGAACGTGACACTGACAAACCATTGCTTCTTCCAGTCGAAGACGTATTCTCAATCACTGGTCGTGGTACAGTTGCTTCAGGACGTATCGACCGTGGTATCGTTAAAGTCAACGACGAAATCGAAATCGTTGGTATCAAAGAAGAAACTCAAAAAGCAGTTGTTACTGGTGTTGAAATGTTCCGTAAACAACTTGATGAAGGTCTTGCCGGAGATAACGTAGGTGTCCTTCTTCGTGGTGTTCAACGTGATGAAATCGAACGTGGACAAGTTATCGCTAAACCAGGTTCAATCAACCCACACACTAAATTCAAAGGTGAAGTCTACATCCTTACTAAAGAAGAAGGTGGACGTCACACTCCATTCTTCAACAACTACCGTCCACAATTCTACTTCCGTACTACTGACGTTACAGGTTCAATCGAACTTCCAGCAGGTACTGAAATGGTAATGCCTGGTGATAACGTGACAATCGACGTTGAGTTGATCCACCCAATCGCCGTAGAACAAGGTACTACATTCTCTATCCGTGAGGGTGGACGTACTGTTGGTTCAGGTATGGTTACAGAAATCGAAGCTTAATTCGATTTAGTTCCCAGAAGAACAATTATTTAAGTCAGACACTAAAAGAATCTTGCTTTGCAAGGTTCTTTTTTTGGCTCTATAATATTTGTAGTGGGTAAATCCCCTATGGATCTTATGGAGCCTTTTTTGTGTAGAAAAAAAGT
>NZ_JASOOK010000005.1:0-89126 GCF_030217725.1 Streptococcus sp. UMB1203
TTTCCACTGGTTTTTACGATTTTTATCAGACTAACTTCCACTTGGATTAACGGTGGAAGTTAGTTTGGGAATTTAGCATTAAGTAAAAAGAGCCAGAATTATACTGACTCTTCTATTGATTATTAAACTTAGAAGCACGTTCTTCTCCCCACCAATATGGGATTAGTTCTGCGATTTTCACCGTCTTTCTTGTATCGTAGTCCATCATGAATTCTGCGTCCTTATTTTCAGCGTTCAACTCTAAGAGGAACTCTCTGCAAGCGCCACAAGGCATACCCGAACTTCCACCATAAGGTGGTTGCTCTCGAAAGGCTAAGACTTTTTTAACCTTAGTTTGTCCCGAAAATTGGTACATATTGAAGAGTGCTGCCCGCTCTGCGCAGAGATGGAAAACACCACAGGTTCCCTCCATACAGAATCCTGTAAATATTTGTCCATCTTCTGCTTCTACTGCGGCAACGACATGATTCGCATAAACAAAATCAGATACTTCATGTGGATTATACAATTTCTGTGCTTCTTCGTACATCTTTTCCCAGATATCCATTGTTGCATCCTTCTTATTTAGAGATTTCTTTTAGCATGTTTTCGATATGCTGGATTGATTTTTCACGGCCTAACAAGAAGATAGTATCTGGCAATTCTGGTCCATGCATTTCACCTGAAACTGCGATGCGAATTGGCATGAAGAGATTTTTCCCTTTGATACCTGTTTCTTTTTGAACAGCTTTGATTTGTGGGAAGATATTCTCTGTTACAAATTCATCATCTGTCATCGCTTCAAGTTTTGCTTTGAAGGCTTCAAGAACTGTTGGGACTGTTTCTCCCGCCATGACTTCGCGCTCTGCTTCTGTCAATTCTGGAAAATCTGAGAAGAAGAGATCTGTCAATGGGATAATCTCATCTACTGATTTCATTTGTGGTTTATAGAGCTCAACTAATTTTTCAGCCTTGTCAGTTAAACGGCCTGCTTCCTCTAAGAATGGTTTTGCCATTTCAAAGATAGTTTCTAGGTCTGCATTCTTGATATAATCATTGCTCATCCAGTCGAGTTTTTTCTGGTCAAAGGCTGCTGGAGACTTGCTCAGGCGGTTTTCATCGAAAAGTTTAATGAGTTCTTCACGAGAGAAGATTTCATCTTCGCCACCTGGGTTCCAACCAAGAAGAGCAATAAAGTTAAAGACTGCTTCTGGTAAATAACCTTTTTTACGGTAGTCTTCGATAAACTGAAGGGTGTTGGTGTCACGTTTAGACAATTTTTTCCCAGTTTCAGAGTTGATAATCAAGGTCATATGACCGAACTCTGGAGCTTCCCAACCAAGTGCTTCATAGACCATAAGCTGTTTTGGTGTATTAGCAATGTGGTCATCTCCACGGATTACGTGAGAAATTTGCATATCATGGTCATCGATGACAACGGCAAAGTTGTAAGTTGGGTAACCGTCTTTCTTTTGGATAACCCAGTCACCACCAATATTGCCACCTTCAAATTCGATATCACCTTTAACCATATCATGCCACTTGTAGATACCTGACTCATTGACCGCCAAACGAACTGTTGGAATGATACCAGCTGCTTCACGTTCTGCGATGTAAGCTGCTTTTTCTTCTTCACTCATACCAAGGTATTCGTTAATGTAGCGAGGTGTTTCACCAGCTGCTTCTTGGCGTTCGCGTTCAGTTGCCAACTCTTCTTCTGTAACGTAAGATTTGTAGGCTTTTCCTTCAACTAGCAATTGATCGATGAATTTTTGATACAAGTCCAAACGCTCAGACTGGCGGTAATTTTCATGTGTTTCTGGGCTTTCATCCCAATCCATACCTAACCAACGAAGGTTTTCAAGTTGTGAACGTTCACCATCTTCGACATGGCGTTTACGGTCAGTATCTTCGATACGGATAATAAAAGTTCCACCATGATGACGTGCGTAAAGGTAGTTGAACAATGCTGTACGGGCATTCCCGATGTGTAGTAGTCCTGTTGGACTTGGTGCGTAACGTACGCGGATATCTTTTGACATAGTTTCTCCTATAAAGTCTCTAGGCGTCTGCCTTTTTGCTCTCTATATTATATCACAAGTCTTGGCTGAGTCCAATTTCTGTGGATAAAGAGAGTAAAAAGAGTGGACAAACCACTCTTTTCTTCTATTATAGACGTGCGTTAAGTTCTTTGCTCAATTCTTCAAATCCTGGTTTTCCAAGAAGGGCAAACATGTTACGTTTGTAAGCTTCAACACCTGGTTGGTCAAATGGGTTGATAGCATTCAAGTAACCTGAAAGAGCGATAGCCAATTCGAAGAAGTAGATTGTATAACCAAGAGTGAAAGCGTCTTGCTCTGGAAGAGTCACGTACATGTTTGGTACATCACCGTCTGTGTGGGCAAGAAGAACACCATCAGTCGCTTTTTTGTTTACAAAGTCAACGTCTTTTCCTTGAAGGTAACCAAGTCCATCAAGGTCTTCTTCCAAAGTAGGAATAATCACGTTTTTACGAGGTTTGTCAACACGAACAACTGTTTCAAACATGATACGAGTTCCTTCTTGGATAAATTGACCAAGTGAGTGCAAGTCAGTTGAGAAGTTGGCTGAAGTTGGGTAGATACCTTTTTGGTCTTTTCCTTCTGATTCACCAGCCAATTGTTTCCACCATTCTGAGAAGTATTGAAGTGATGGCTCGTAGTTTACCAAGATCTCAGTTGCATAGCCTTTACGGTAAAGGATGTTACGAACTGCTGCGTATTGGTAAGCTTCGTTTTCAGAGATTTTATCTGAAGTGTAGTCTTTGCGAGCTGCGTTCGCACCTTCCATAAGGGCTTTAATGTCAGCTCCTGATGCTGCGATTGGAAGCAAACCAACGGCTGTCAATACTGAGAAGCGTCCACCGATATCATCTGGAACAACAAATGTTTCCCAACCGTTAGCGTCTGCTTCAACCTTAACAGCACCTTTTTGGCGGTCAGTTGTTGCATAGATACGTTTGTTTGCTTCTTCTTGACCGTATTTCTTAACCAAGAGTTCTTTGAAGACACGGAAAGCAATAGCTGGTTCAGTTGTTGTACCTGATTTAGAAATCACGTTTACTGAGAAGTCTTTATCAGCTACGTACTCTACCAAGTCAGCAAGGTAAGTAGATGAGATTGAGTTTCCTGCGTAAAGGATTTGTGGAGCTTTGCGTTCTTCTTTTGTTTGCAAGTTAGCAAAGTGGTGGTTCAAGAAGTCGATTGCTGCTTTGGCACCAAGGTAAGATCCTCCGATACCGATAACAACCAAAACATCGCTGTCTGACTTGATTTGCTCAGCAGCTTTCAAGATGCGGTCAAACTCTTCGCGGTCGTAGTTTTCAGGAAGGTCCAACCATCCCAAGAAGTCGCTACCAGCACCAGTTCCTTTACGAATCAATTCATCTGCTGCTGTTACTTGTGATT
The DNA here is from genome assembly GCF_030217725.1 of Streptococcus sp. UMB1203. Classification (GTDB taxonomy): domain Bacteria; phylum Bacillota; class Bacilli; order Lactobacillales; family Streptococcaceae; genus Streptococcus. The sequence continues at coordinate 3,426 of NZ_JASOOK010000005.1, forward strand.
GCATGTATTCCACTTCATGTGGTGCAACAAATTTGTCTAAAACTTTTGAATAATCAAATTTAATATGTGACATGTTATTCCTCCAATATTTCTTCTTTTCTATCATAACGCTTACCTTCGTTTTTTTCAAGTTTTTTTGTCGAATTTCTCCAATTTTTATCAGAATTCAAACGTTTGCGTAAAAATGCCGCATTCCAAAAATTTTGAAAAAATAAAAGAAAGAACGACCAGATGCCCCAGTCGTTACAGTTCATTCAATAAATACTCAAATAGTTCTAAATTGCCATCTTCTTCATTAACCAGAAACTCTGGATGCCACTGCAAACCGATAATGCGGTGCTCATCGATAGACTCAATCGCTTCGATGGTCTGGTCTCTTGGATCAATAGCAGTTACACGGAAGTTGGGTGCCAAATCTTTAATACTTTGACGATGGACGGAGTTGACCTGACTTTCTTTTCCAAATAGCTTAGCCACCACGCTTCCTTCTACTGTCTCAATAGAGTGAGATGTTCCGAAAGGCAGTCCTTGCCAGTGACCTTCGATTTCTTGATTGAGGGTTCCGCCAAAGGCAACATTGACAAGTTGAACACCACGGCAGATTGCCATAATTGGTTTATTCTGACGGAGCGCTTCTTTCAAAAGCGCCAATTCAAATTCATCACGCACTAGATTGTAATCGTCGCTCTCGATGGTCTTTTTCTCTCCGTAAAATTGAGGATGGACATTTTGCCCACCTGTCAAGATGAGCTTGTCAATCATTTCTACATAATCGCGCACGACTGACTCGTCACCAACAGGAATGACTAAAGGGAGACCGCCGACTTGACGAATGCTCTCTGCGAATCTACAAGATACAGATGAATGAATGTTTTTTCCTTCCGCGTCTACGGGACATAGATTTGCAGCAACTCCTACAACCGTTCTAGGCATGATGTCTCTCCTTTCGAATATTAACGATAGTCCTATCATATCACTCAAAATGACTTTCGTCTAATATGTTTTTTTTAAGGCTGTGATAAATATTTTTTATGGACAAGAAAAAGCTGCCCACATAGGACAACTTCTTTCTTATTCAAAAACAAATTGATTGTGATAGAGTTCTGAATAGAAGCCACCTAGTTTCAAAAGTTCATGGTGATTACCGCGTTCAATGACTTCTCCATCTTTAAGGACAATAATCTGATCTGCATTGAGGATAGTCTTCAAACGGTGGGCAATGACGAAACTGGTTCTGCCTGCTACAACCGCCTCCATGGCATGCTGAATCTTGCTTTCTGTCACCGTATCTACGTTTGAAGTGGCTTCATCGAGAATGAGAACTTCTGGATCTGTCATCAGGGTTCGAGCTATAGAAATCAATTGTTTTTGTCCAGTTGAGAAGATACTCTGGTCATCATCTATAAGGGTATCATACTTATCAGGTAAGCTTTCGATATAGTCGTGAATATGGGTTGCCTTGGCTGCTGCCTCAACCATTTCTTGACTAGCATCTGGCACACCAAAACGGATATTGTCTCGAATCGTTCCGCTAAACAAGACCGAATCTTGCAAGACAATTCCCACCTTGCTTCTGAGACTATCTAAATCATAGTCACGGATGTCTTTACCGTCAAAATAAATCCCACCAGCATTAACATCATAAAAGCGATTGATGAGGTTCATAATAGTCGTTTTCCCTGACCCAGTCGGACCAACAACCGCTGTCATCTGGCCTTTAGGAGCAGAAATGCTGACATCTTTCAAAATGGGTTTATCAGGCAAGTATGAAAAATCAATATGACTAATTTCAACACCTTCTTGCAACTGAGTGAAGGTCGGAGCATTTTTAGGTCGAATTTCTTCCTCTGCATCAAACATTTCCTGAATCCGTTCAGCACCTGTAAAGGCTAACTGAAGGCTTCCCCAACTTGCCGCAACTTGAATAATAGGCTGGTAGTACTGCTGTGAAAATTGGGCAAACATAACAATCAAACCTAGGGCTGTACTTGTTTCAATAGACTTATCATTCAAAAGTACAGCTGAACCAGCAAAGATGACGATGGCTGTGTTGACCAGACTCATCCCATTCATGACAGGGAAAAGAATTCCTGAGAACATTCTTCCTTTAAAGGTTGCCTTGCGCACGCGCTCATTTTGTTCAAGAAATCCTGCCATCATATCCTCTTGAATACCTTGCACAATCACGGCTTTTTGACCTGAGATACTTTCATCCATATAGGCATTGAGCTTCCCTACCTCTTTCTGCTGGAGGTTGGTATATTTCCGTGCCATTTTCACGATAAAAATCAGCATGAGAAAGGCCACTGGTGTACTGGCAATAGTGATGAGGGCCAGCGTCACATTTCTCGAAAACATGACAAGAATCAGACCAATGTATAAAACAATATTGCTCATGACCTGAATCAAGCTTTCATTAAAGGCTTGGAGGATATTATCCAAATCACTAGTAAAACGAGACAGAATATCGCCATCTTGTCGGCGGTCAAAGAAAGAAACCGTCAAACGAGCAAGCTTACCAAAGAGACCTTTGCGCATCTCGTTGGTCGATTCTGCAATCACGCGCGTCATGAGACACATGTATATCACACTAGAGATAAATAGAACCAAAACCAGCAGACCAAGATTGACCATGATTCCTGATAAACTTTGCCATACAAGTTCTGGATTGCCATTTTGATAAGCTTGAACTAAATTAGCTAGCTGCGTCACTGCTTGTCCAGAAAAGACCGGGAAGAGGGCTTGGGCAAGAGTTGCCAGAACAATCGTCAGGATGACAACTACAAATGATAGCTTATAGACTTTAAAATAATTCCAAAAAAATTGAACTGTCTTCATTTTACTCCTCCTTTCCTTTCTGTGTTTCGTAGATTTCACGGTAAACGGCATTGTTGGCAACCAAGTCTGCATGCGTACCTTGACCAATCAATCGTCCTTGATCTAGAACCAAGATCTTGTCTGCATGAACTACCGAGCTAATCTTTTGCGCAATGATAATGGTTGTTGTTCCCTTCAAGTCCTTATTCAAGGCTTCTTGCACTAGGCGCTCTGACTTGGCATCCAAGGCCGAGGTAGAATCGTCAAAAATCAGAATACGTGGATTGCTGACAATCCCACGCGCAATCGACATTCTTTGCTTTTGCCCACCTGAGAAATTAGTCCCCCGTTCCTCAACTGGACTTTCAAAGGTTTTCTCCATACGATGAATGAATTCGCTGGCTTGGGCAATATTGGCTGCGCGCTCCATTTCAAATAGAGTGGCATCTCCCTTACCCTGTCTCAAGTTATCTGCAATCGTTCCACTGAAAAGAATAGCACGTTGGAGAACGATTGAGACAGCTTTACGCAGGGTCCCTTCACTCACTTCTCGAATATCCTTGCCTCCAATTTTGATGGCCCCTTCCTGTGGGTCAAAGAGACGTGGAATCAGTTGAGCCAAGGTTGATTTTCCTGCACCAGTCGCTCCAACTACACCAACCATCTGACCAGGTTCAATAGTAAAGCTCACATCTTTCAGCATCGGTTCCTTATCCATTGGATAGGTAAAGGTCACATTTTCAAAGCTAAGACTTCCAACCAACTCTTCATCTGGGACATCCTTGAAGGTCATGGCTGGCTCTGCATCCAGAATTTCTCGAATACGACGCATGGAAATCATAGCACGACTGACAGAATTTCCCAAAAATCCAACCATAACAATGGTAAAGATAATCTGGCTTAGGTAATTGACAAAGGAAGCAATGGAGCCAACAACTGACGGATCCGACTGAACCATACCTGCAACTAGCCAAATAGAGAGGAATACTGCCCCATAACCGACCAACATCATGAAAGGTTCCACTACTGAAAAAGCATAACCGATGTAAAGATTTTGACCGAGAAGCTCGTCTGAAACCTCCGTAAACTTAGCAAACTGCTCTTTTTCTTGGACAAAAGACTTGACCACGCGAACGCCACGCAGATTTTCCTTGGCAATGGCATTGATGCGTTCAAGCAGGGTTTGAAACTTGGCAAAACGAGGTCCCATCATCCCCATCATGACAGCAGTCAAGCCAAAAATCAAGACTACCATGAGAACAATTACCCACCACAGAGAAGGTAGGGTTTGAACCGCCAAGATAAACGAACCTATGAACAAGAGGGGAAGTCTGAAAAGAATTTGGAAGGTCATCATGACGACGTTCTGAATCTGGTTGATATCATTTGTCATTCGAACGACTAGATTTCCCGCATTAAATTGTTCAATATTAGCATAAGAAAAGGTTTGGATTTTACGGAAGGCATCCTCCCGAAGGTCAGATGAAACTCCTTGGGCAATATAGGCTGCAAGGACAACATTGAGCCCACCAGCAACCAGACCGACCAAGGCCACACCAATCAACCAAGCCCCGATGCTATAAATAGCTTCATATTTTCCAGCAAGGAGGGCGTCTAAGACTTCCTGCAAATAACGCGGTTGCAGAAGTGAACTAGCAACCATCAAGCCTGTCATCAGGAGCGAAGCCAAGGCCTGCCACTTGTAGGTTTTTATTTTCTGAATCAGCATACTTTCTCCTTAAAAAATAGACAAAAGGGAGCGACAATGCGTCAGCTCCTTTTCATTCTGTTTGTGTGATGTTATTCTAGCAAAAAAGTGGGAACTTGTCAAAGAAGTCTCCTTGATATAGCTAGATTAACTAGTGAGTCTTGGCTTTATAGTTTCTGTTTTAACTCGACCAAGACATTCATAGCCTGCATAGGTGTCATATTGTAAACATCTAGTTTAGCTAATTCTGCTAGGATAGGATGGTCTGCTGGCGCATCAAAGAGTGAAATTTGTTCAGTGACAGCACTTGTTTGCCTCATTGGAGCAGGACTTTCTGTACCCTGGCTCTCTAGTTGCGTCAAAATCTTATCCGCCCTTGCTAGGAGGTCTGCTGGTAAGCCAGCAATCTTGGCCACATGGATACCGTAGGATTTGTCAGCTGGGCCTGGTTCAATCTTATGAAGGAAGGTGACCTGCCCATCCTGCTCCAAGGTTGCCACGTGGACATTGACCAAGTGTTGTAAACTAGACTCCAGACTAGTCAACTCATGGTAGTGGGTCGCAAAGAGGGTCTTGGCTCCGATATGCTCATGGATGTATTCGATGATGGACTGAGCAAGAGCCATCCCGTCATAAGTTGCAGTTCCCCGTCCTAACTCATCAAAGAGAATGAGAGAGTTCTTGGTCGCATGTGAAATGGCATTGTTGGCCTCCATCATCTCCACCATAAAAGTTGACTGACCCGAAACCAAGTCATCTGCTGCTCCGATACGGGTAAAAATCGCATCAAAAATCGGTAAATGGGCGCTTTCTGCTGGCACATAAGACCCCATCTGGGCCATAACCGACGTCATGGCTAACTGACGCATATAGGTTGACTTTCCGCTCATGTTGGGCCCTGTAATCAGTTGAATACTGGTATCTTCTGCCATCTGAATCGTATTTGGAATATAGGTCTGAGCCCCCATAACCTTTTCAACGACAGCATGGCGCCCTTTCTGGATATCAATTCGCGAATCCTCTCCGAACTCTGGCCGAATCAAATGCTGGGTTTCAGCCACAACCGCCAGACTCTGTAAGACATCAACTGTCGCAATTCCTTGAGCTAGAGCCTGCAAACGCTGGATATACTTACTGACTTCCTCACGGATGCGCATAAAGATTTCGTACTCTAGGTTAGCTGACTTTTCACGCGCCTCCAGCATATCTCCTTCGATACGGGCCAATTCTTCGGTTCCAAAACGTTCTGAGTTTTTCAGCGTCGCCTTGCGGAAAAAGTGAGCTGGCACATTTCCCAGTTGTGAATTGGTCACATGGAAATAGTAGCCATCCTTTTTATTGTAGTCAATCTTGAGCGTACTGATACCAGAATTTTCTCGCTCCTTGGCCTCAATCTCAGCAATCCAGCTAGTCCCTTCTCTGAGAACGCGACGGTACTTGTCTAAAGTCTCATCAAATCCTGTGCGGATAATACCACCTTCCGTAATCACATGAGGAGCTTCAGGAGCAATCGCTGCGCTAATCAAGCTCTCCAACTCAGGGATTCCATCCAGTTGTTCGATGAGATAAGCTAGAGCAGGTTGCTCCATCCCTTCTAAAATCGCACGAATCCTTGGCACACTAGACAAGGTGGTCGCCAACTGCAAGAGATCCTTGGGATTTGTTTTGCCAAAAGAAACCCGACTAGCCAAGCGTTCGATATCATAAACACCCTTGAGACTGTCTGTCAAGTCACTGCGCTCAAAGAAATGGTCGAGAAAGACCTGCACCACTTCCTGACGTTGGATGATTCGCTCCTTATCAATCAAGGGGCGATGAATCCAAGAACGCAAGAGCCGCATACCCATAGCTGTTTTGGTTTCATCCAAAAGCCAGAAAAGACTGCCTTGCTTCTTGCCTGAACGGGCATTCTCAACCAAATCCAGACTAGCCTTGGTCGCATAATCCATCTGCAAGAAATCCTTGATTTCATAGCGGATAACAGGTTTGAGGTGGTTCAATTCCCTCATCTGGGTTCGATGGACATACTGGAGCAACTTACTAGATGCCGCTTGCTCCACAGCTGCTAATCGTGAATCCAGTAAATGAAGGTCTTCAAAGCCTTCTTTTTCATAGGAAAGTACCAGATTCATCTGACGACTAAGGATTTGTTCCTCTTCCTCAGACAAGTCATAGCCCAGCACCACTTCTCGCGCCTTGAGATTACGGATTTCCCCACAAACCAGCGTGAAATCCAAAAGACCTGTCACATAAAAGTCACCCGTCACCAGGTCCATATAAGCTAGGCCAAATTGATTGTCAGCACGGTCTATGGCAACCAAGAAGTTGTTCTGACTATCCGGCTTACTGCTATCGACCACTGTCCCTGGCGTAATGACCTGAACAACCTCTCGTTCCACAACCCCAACTGCCTGTTTAGGATCTTCCATCTGTTCAGCAATGGCTACCTTATAGCCCTGCTCAATCAAGACATCGATGTACTGTTGGGCAGAATGATAGGGGACACCCGCCATAGGAATCGGATTGTCCGCATTCTTGTTGCGACTCGTTAAGGAAATTTCCAGAATCTGCGCAGCATTGACCGCATCCTCATAAAATAATTCATAAAAATCACCCATCCGAAAGAGCAAAAAAGCATCTGGATATTGCTTTTTAATATCCACATACTGTTGCATGCCAGGTGATAGCTTTTCTGTCGCCATTTTCCGTCTCTCCTTGTCAAAAATAAGTCTTGAGAGCAACTCCCAAGACCTTACTTATCTTTCATCAAATCTAGCAAACGATCTTCCATGAGTTTGGCAACGTGCTGGTCTCGACAAATGACCAATAAGGTATTGGCACCAGCAACTGTTCCTAAAATCCATTCATCCTTGTTTGCATCTACAATATTTGCCAAAACAGAGGCTTCTCCCAATTTGGTATGAAGTACCAAGGTAAACTCTGCTCTTGCAACGCCTTCTAAATGATGAGACAAAAATTCCACCAAATCAATCTTTTCTGTCTCATTTGCTAGTACATAATACACCATATCATTTTTCTTGACCTTGGTCAAGCCGATTTCGCGCAAATCACGAGACAAGGTTGTCTGCGTCACAAAAACATTGTGCGCCTCCAACCGATCTTGAATTTCTTTTTGTGTACTTAATTTCTCCTCAGTAATCATTTTTTTTATTAACTGATGACGATCTCTTTTTCTCATAAAATCCTCTTATATGCATATTTATAACTAATTTTATAACTATATTATACCAAAAAAATAGGAGATTTCAAAAATTTTTTCTTCTTTCTTTAAAATTGTGATAAAATAGTAGAAAAGTCCAAAAAGGAGCTCTTAATGAATACAAAAGAATTGATTGCTAGCGAATTGGCTAGCGTCATTGATAGCCTGGACCAAGAGGCTATTTTAAATTTACTGGAAACCCCTAAAAACTCAGAAATGGGAGACATTGCTTTCCCTGCTTTTTCTCTTGCAAAAGTCGAACGTAAAGCACCTCAAATGATTGCGGCTGAACTGGCTGAAAAAATTAACAGCCAAGCCTTTGAAAAAGTTGTTGCAACAGGACCTTACGTCAACTTTTTCCTTGATAAATCTGCCATTTCTGCTCAAGTATTGCAAGCTGTTATCACTGAAAAAGGGCACTATGCTGACCAACATATTGGTAAACAAGAAAATGTTGTTATCGATATGTCTAGTCCCAATATCGCTAAACCATTTTCTATCGGTCACCTGCGCTCAACTGTTATCGGAGATAGCTTGTCACATATTTTCCAAAAAATCGGTTATCAAACGGTCAAGGTCAACCATTTGGGAGACTGGGGTAAACAGTTTGGGATGCTGATTGTTGCCTACAAAAAATGGGGCGACGAAGAAGCTGTAAAAGCTCATCCAATTGATGAACTTCTTAAACTCTACGTTCGTATCAATGCTGAAGCTGAAAATGACCCTAGCTTGGATGAAGAAGCGCGCGAATGGTTCCGTAAACTGGAAAATGGAGACGAGGAAGCTCTCGCACTTTGGCAATGGTTCCGTGATGAAAGTTTAGTGGAATTTAACCGCCTTTACAATGAACTGAAGGTTGAATTTGACAGCTACAACGGAGAGGCTTTCTACAACGATAAGATGGATGCAGTTGTAGACATTCTTTCTGAAAAAGGTCTTCTTGTTGAATCAGAAGGTGCCCAAGTTGTCAATCTTGAGAAATATGGAATTGAACATCCAGCCCTCATCAAGAAATCTGATGGTGCAACTCTCTACATCACACGTGACTTGGCTGCAGCCCTTTACCGTAAAAACGAATACCAATTTGCTAAATCTATCTACGTTGTTGGTCAAGAACAATCTGCCCACTTTAAACAGCTCAAAGCTGTCTTGAAAGAAATGGGCTACGACTGGAGTGAAGACATTACTCATGTTCCTTTTGGTTTGGTTACAAAAGAAGGGAAGAAACTCTCTACTCGTAAAGGGAATGTCATCTTGCTAGAGTCTACTGTTGCAGAGGCTGTTAGCCGTGCCAAGGCCCAAATCGAGGCTAAAAATCCTGGACTTGAAAACAAAGACCAGGTAGCGCATGCTGTTGGGGTTGGAGCCATTAAATTCTATGACCTCAAGACCGACCGTACAAATGGATACGACTTCGACCTAGAAGCTATGGTATCCTTCGAGGGTGAAACTGGTCCTTATGTACAATATGCCTACGCTCGTATCCAATCGATCTTACGTAAAGCAGACTTCAAACCAGAAACAGCTGGCAACTATAGCTTGAATGATGCTGAAAGCTGGGAAATCATCAAACTCATCCAAGACTTCCCACGTATTATCAACCGTGCGGCGGATAACTTTGAACCTTCTATCATTGCTAAATTTGCAATTAGCCTGGCTCAAGCCTTTAACAAATACTATGCACATACGCGCATCTTGGATGAAAGCCCAGAACGCGACAGCCGTCTAGCCCTCAGCTACGCAACCGCAGTCGTTCTAAAAGAAGCCCTTCGCTTGCTTGGAGTAGAAGCGCCAGAGAAGATGTAAATCGCCAAAGTTACTTGATTGCAGAGCAATCTAAGTAACTAACGCCAAATCCTATTCGGACTTTGGCTAGGCGCTTCACTAGTAAAGAAACATAAATATTATCGATTTATGTTTCTTTACGTCGTAACCAGAGACACTTGCCTAAACGCCTCACTAAATTGGTCAACCAAATCTATTAATTGGCTTAGTGGCTGGTGGCAATCTTCAAGTCACTAGAATGCAAGGCAATCTAAGCAACGAATGTCAAACCCTATCAGGGATTTGGTTAGGCGCTTCACTAATTCAATCTACTCACTACTACTTCTTTATCATACAGGGAGATATTCTATGAGCCAATATGCTTATATCCTCGTTGTAATTAGCTTGGTGTTCCTTTTTCTGCTCAATAAGTACGAGAAGGAGAGACTGCAAAGGCTCTACCAAGAACAACTTTTAAAGGATGAAACATTTAGGGCTGATATCAAAGAGAAAATTCACACGACTGAAAATATCAATGATGTCATTGCTTACATCAATAAAACTTATCATCTGGGAATGTTGCTATCAAAAGACATTACAGATCAATTGAAATAAACCGAGCTATTCTTTAAAGAATATCAAAACCGAGACTAAGAGTTTAATACTTAGGCTCGGTTTTTGTATATTTTTCAAGTAATAAAGTAACTACTCCCCAGCAATGCAAGTGCAAAATCCCCTAGAATGTGATAAAATAAAAAGAGAACTCTATCAAGGAGGAAAACATGGAAAAACAAACCGTCGCCGTCTTGGGGCCTGGTTCTTGGGGAACTGCCCTTTCACAAGTCTTAAATGACAATGGACACGAGGTACGTATTTGGGGAAATCTGCCCGAGCAAATCAATGAAATTAATACACACCATACTAATAAACAATACTTTAAAGATGTCGTTCTAGATGAAAATATCATTGCCTACACCGACTTATCAGAGGCACTGAGAGATGTAGATGCGATTTTGTTTGTTGTCCCAACAAAAGTGACACGACTTGTTGCCCAACAAGTTGCAAAAACCTTAGACCATAGGGCTATCATCATGCACGCATCAAAGGGATTAGAGCCTGATAGCCATAAACGATTATCAACCATCCTTGAAGAAGAAATTCCTGAACATCTCCGCAGTGATATTGTCGTTGTTTCAGGACCTAGTCATGCGGAAGAAACCATTGTACGTGACCTGACTTTAATCACTGCTGCTTCTAAAGATTTACAAACAGCTCAATATGTTCAGGAACTCTTTAGTAATCACTACTTTCGACTTTATACCAATACGGATGTTATCGGAGTTGAAACTGCTGGTGCTCTTAAAAATATTATTGCTGTCGGTGCTGGAGCTTTACATGGTTTGGGATTTGGTGACAATGCCAAGGCAGCCATCATCGCTCGAGGCTTGGCAGAAATTACCCGCCTAGGAGTAGCACTTGGGGCCAGTCCATTGACCTATAGTGGCTTATCCGGTGTAGGAGACTTGATCGTAACGGGAACCTCCATCCACTCTCGTAACTGGAGAGCCGGAGATGCTCTTGGTCGTGGAGAATCTCTAGCTGATATCGAAGCCAATATGGGCATGGTGATTGAAGGAATCTCAACAACTCGAGCAGCCTATGAACTAGCGCAAGAACTTGGAGTCTATATGCCAATTACACAAGCCATTTACCAAGTTATTTACCACGGAACCAATATTAAAGATGCCATTTACGACATCATGAACAATGAATTTAAAGCAGAAAATGAGTGGTCTTAACCCTCTAGAGAAAGGATTCTTATGACATCAAAAGTTAGAAAGGCAGTCATCCCTGCCGCTGGACTTGGAACTCGATTTTTACCAGCAACCAAAGCACTTGCTAAAGAGATGTTGCCAATTGTGGACAAACCAACTATCCAATTTATCGTAGAAGAAGCTCTTAAATCAGGTATTGAAGATATTCTGGTTGTCACTGGTAAATCAAAACGTTCTATTGAAGACCACTTTGACTCAAACTTTGAGCTTGAGTACAACCTCAAAGAAAAAGGCAAACATGACTTGTTAAAATTGGTAGACGAAACAACTGGCATTCGCCTTCACTTTATCCGTCAAAGCCATCCTCGTGGGCTTGGAGATGCTGTCTTACAAGCCAAAGCTTTTGTAGGGAATGAGCCCTTCGTTGTCATGCTTGGTGACGACCTAATGGATATCACAGATGACCATGCTGTCCCTTTGACAAAACAATTGATGAACGATTACGAGACAACTCACGCATCAACAATTGCTGTTATGCCTGTCCCTCATGAAGAAGTTTCAGCATATGGAGTTATCGCTCCTCAGGGTGAAGGGATTAATGGTCTCTACAGTGTCGAAACTTTTGTTGAAAAACCAGCTCCAGAGGAGGCTCCAAGTGATCTAGCTATTATCGGTCGTTATCTGCTCACACCAGAAATTTTTGAGATCCTCGAAAATCAAGCTCCTGGCGCTGGAAATGAAATCCAGCTTACCGATGCTATTGATACACTTAATAAAACACAACGTGTTTTCGCCCGTGAATTTACAGGAGCTCGTTACGACGTCGGGGATAAGTTTGGCTTTATGAAAACATCTATTGACTACGCCCTCAAGCACCCACAAGTCAAAGATGACTTGAAAGATTACCTCATCCAACTGGGAAAAGAATTGGCTGAGAAAGAATAACAAAATCATTTATATAAAGAAGAACTAGGATGCTTAATTATCCTAGTTCTTCTTTTATATATCAAGATTAGCCACACATAAATTAAGGAAGTTCTCTACTTGAATCTACCTATTTCATAAAAACTAATGAAAACGCTATACTTGTATTTGTTTTTTCATTAAAATAAGAGTAGAATAAATTAGTATAGTAAAACAAAAAAGCACCGAGTCGGTGCGCACTTTTTCAAGTTGTGTACGGACAAAGCCTTATTTTAACTTTGCTGTGTTGTTTCGAATAGTTCCAACACTTATATTGTATATTATTCTTTTAAAATTAGCAAGAGAAATGTAAAAAAAATGGAATAATATTTTATATTAGAAATTCATCTGAAAGTGTTATATTATCATTTACTAACAAAAAACTTAATAAAAGGAGAACACTAAATGAGCAACAAATCCTACTCTATCGGACTCGATATCGGAACTAACAGCGTCGGATGGGCCGTCATTACGGATGACTATAAGGTGCCATCGAAAAAGATGAAAGTTCTAGGCAATACTGATAAACACTTTATCAAGAAAAATTTAATTGGAGCTTTATTATTTGATGAAGGGACTACTGCTGAAGATAGACGTCTAAAACGAACAGCACGCCGTCGCTATACTCGTCGAAAAAATCGTCTTCGCTATCTTCAAGAAATCTTTTCTGAAGAAATGAGCAAGGTGGATAGTAGTTTCTTCCATCGATTAGATGACTCCTTCTTAGTTCCTGAGGATAAAAGAGGAAGTAAATATCCTATTTTTGCTACCTTGGCAGAAGAAAAAGAATATCACAAGAAATTTCCAACTATCTATCATTTGAGAAAGCACCTAGCGGACTCAAAAGAAAAAACTGACTTGCGCTTGATCTATCTGGCATTAGCTCATATGATTAAATACCGCGGACATTTTTTATATGAAGAATCTTTTGATATTAAAAACAATGATATCCAAAAAATCTTTAATGAATTTATAAGCATTTACGACAACACCTTTGAAGGAAGTTCACTTAGCGGACAAAATGCACAAGTAGAAGCAATTTTTACTGATAAAATTAGTAAATCTGCCAAGAGAGAACGCGTTCTAAAACTATTTCCTGATGAAAAATCCACTGGTCTCTTTTCAGAATTTCTCAAGTTAATTTTAGGAAATCAGGCTGATTTTAAAAAACATTTTGACTTGGAAGAAAAAGCTCCATTACAATTCTCTAAAGATACCTATGATGAGGATTTAGAAAACCTGCTCGGACAAATTGGAGATGACTTTGCAGATCTTTTTCTAGTTGCTAAAAAGCTCTATGACGCCATTCTTCTATCAGGTATCTTAACTGTTAAAGATCTTTCAACCAAAGCTCCACTTTCAGCATCTATGATTGAGCGCTATGAAAACCACCAAAAAGACTTAGCGGCTTTAAAACGATTCATCCAAAACAATCTTCAAGAAAAATATGATGAAGTTTTCTCTGACCAATCTAAAGATGGGTATGCTGGATATATCAATGGCAAAACCACTCAAGAAGCATTTTACAAGTACATCAAAAATCTTCTCTCTAAATTCGAAGGAGCAGATTATTTCCTTGATAAAATTGAACGTGAAGATTTCTTGAGAAAACAACGCACCTTTGATAATGGTTCTATCCCTCATCAAATTCATCTTCAAGAAATGAATGCCATTATCCGTCGGCAAGGAGAACATTATCCATTTCTGCAAGAAAATAAAGAAAAGATTGAGAAAATCTTAACTTTCCGTATTCCTTATTATGTTGGCCCATTGGCTCGTGGCAATTGTGATTTTGCTTGGCTTACTCGAAATTCTGACCAAGCAATCCGACCTTGGAATTTTGAAGAAATTGTTGACCAAGCAAGCTCTGCGGAAGAATTCATCAATAAAATGACTAACTATGACTTGTATCTGCCAGAGGAAAAAGTTTTGCCCAAGCATAGTCTCTTGTATGAAACATTTGCTGTCTACAATGAATTAACAAAAGTAAAATTTATTGCAGAGGGATTGAGAGACTATCAGTTCCTTGATAGTGGGCAAAAGAAGCAAATTGTCAATCAATTATTCAAAGAGAAAAGAAAAGTAACTGAAAAAGACATCATTCAGTATCTACACAATGTTGATGGCTACGATGGAATCGAACTAAAAGGGATCGAAAAACAATTTAATGCCAGTCTTTCTACTTATCATGATTTACTCAAGATTATCAAAGATAAAGAGTTTATGGATGACCCTAAAAATGAAGAGATTCTTGAAAATATCGTCCACACACTAACTATCTTTGAAGATCGTGAGATGATCAAGCAACGCCTTGCTCAATATGCCTCTATCTTTGATAAAAAAGTGATCAAGGCACTGACTCGTCGACATTATACTGGTTGGGGAAAACTCTCTGCTAAGCTAGTCAACGGTATCTGTGATAAAAAAACTGGCAAAACAATTCTTGACTACTTGATTGATGACGGCTACAGCAATCGTAACTTTATGCAGTTAATCAATGATGACGCTCTTTCCTTCAAAGACATTATTCAAAAAGCACAAGTGGTTGGTAAGACAAACGATGTGAAGCAAGTTGTCCAAGAACTCCCAGGTAGTCCTGCTATCAAAAAAGGAATTTTACAAAGTATCAAGCTTGTCGATGAGCTTGTCAAAGTTATGGGCCACGCTCCCGAGTCCATTGTGATTGAAATTGCACGAGAAAATCAGACAACTGCCAGAGGGAAAAAGAATTCTCAACAAAGATATAAGCGCATTGAAGATGCACTAAAAAATTTAGCACCTGGGCTTGATTCAAATATATTAAAAGAACATCCAACAGATAATATTCAACTTCAAAATGACCGTCTCTTCCTTTACTATCTCCAAAATGGGAAGGATATGTACACTGGAGAAGCTCTTGATATCAACCAACTGAGCAGCTATGACATTGACCACATCGTCCCACAGGCCTTTATCAAGGATGATTCTCTTGATAACCGTGTCTTGACTAGTTCAAAGGATAATCGTGGGAAATCCGATAATGTTCCAAGTTTAGAAGTCGTTCAAAAAAGAAAAGCTTTTTGGCAACAATTACTAGATTCCAAATTGATTTCAGAACATAAATTTAATAATTTAACCAAGGCTGAACGTGGTGGGCTAGATGAGCGAGATAAAGTTGGCTTTATCAGACGCCAACTAGTTGAAACACGGCAAATCACAAAACATGTTGCTCAGATTTTGGATGCCCGTTTTAATACAGAAGTGAATGAGAAAGATAAGAAGAACCGTACCGTCAAAATTATCACTTTGAAATCCAATCTAGTTTCCAACTTCCGTAAAGAATTTAAGTTATATAAGGTACGCGAAATCAATGACTACCACCATGCACATGATGCCTATTTAAATGCAGTGGTGGCTAAGGCTATCCTTAAGAAATATCCTAAACTAGAGCCTGAATTCGTCTATGGTGACTATCAAAAGTACGATATTAAGAGATATATTTCCAGATCCAAAGATCCTAAAGAAGTTGAAAAAGCAACTGAAAAGTATTTCTTCTACTCAAACTTGTTGAACTTCTTTAAAGAAGAGGTGCATTACGCAGACGGAACCATCGTAAAACGAGAGAATATCGAATACTCTAAGGACACTGGGGAAATCGCTTGGAATAAAGAAAAAGATTTCGCTACAATTAAAAAAGTTCTTTCACTTCCGCAGGTGAATATTGTGAAGAAAACAGAGATTCAAACACATGGTCTAGATAGAGGTAAACCTAGAGGATTGTTCAATTCCAATCCATCTCCTAAACCTTCAGAAGATCGTAAAGAAAACCTTGTCCCAATTAAACAAGGGCTTGACCCACGAAAATACGGTGGTTACGCTGGTATTTCTAACTCATACGCGGTCTTAGTTAAAGCTATTATTGAAAAAGGAGCGAAAAAACAACAAAAGACCGTTCTTGAATTTCAAGGTATCTCTATTTTAGATAAAATAAATTTTGAAAAGAACAAAGAAAACTATCTTCTTGAAAAAGGATACATAAAAATTCTATCAACTATTACTTTACCTAAATATAGTTTGTTTGAGTTTCCTGATGGTACAAGAAGAAGACTAGCAAGTATTCTATCGACAAACAATAAACGAGGAGAAATTCATAAAGGTAATGAATTGGTCATCCCTGAAAAGTATACGACTCTTTTGTATCATGCTAAGAATATTAATAAAACACTTGAACCAGAACACTTAGAGTATGTTGAGAAACATCGAAATGATTTTGCTAAACTTTTAGAATATGTACTTAACTTTAACGATAAGTATGTAGGCGCATTAAAAAATGGAGAAAGAATCAGACAAGCATTTATTGATTGGGAAACAGTTGATATTGAAAAATTATGTTTCAGTTTCATTGGTCCAAGAAATAGTAAAAATGCTGGTTTATTCGAGTTAACTTCACAAGGAAGTGCTTCTGACTTCGAGTTCTTGGGAGTAAAAATTCCACGATACAGAGACTATACACCTTCGTCACTCCTCAACGCCACCCTCATCCACCAATCCATCACTGGTCTTTACGAGACTCGGATTGACTTAAGCAAACTGGGAGAAGACTGATGGGATGGAGAACCGTTATAGTCAATACGCACTCTAAACTCTCCTACAAGAACAACCACTTGATTTTTAAAGATGCCTCTCGGACAGAGTTGATTCACCTATCCGAGGTGGACATCCTGCTTTTGGAGACGACGGATATCGTTCTCTCCACTATGCTAATCAAACGCTTGGTAGATGAAAATATTCTGGTCATCTTTTGTGATGATAAACGCTTGCCAACGGCCTACTTAATGCCTTACTATGGTCGACACGATTCCAGTTTGCAACTCTCTCGTCAAATTGCTTGGAATGAAGATGTAAAGGCGGAAATCTGGACCACCATTATTGCACAAAAAATTCTCAATCAGGCTTTTTATCTGGGGAGTTGTGGTTTTCTGGAAAAGAGCCAGTCAGTCATTGATCTCTATCATGGGTTGGATTTGTTTGATCCTAGTAACCGTGAGGGACACGCAGCTCGGATTTATTTCAACACCTTGTTTGGAAATGATTTCAGTCGTGAGCAAGATAGTGATATCAATGCTGCCTTGGACTACGGCTACACCTTGATTTTAAGTATGTTTGCGCGTGAGATTGTGTTGTCTGGCTGTATGACTCAGTTTGGATTGAAACATGCTAATCAGTTTAATCAATTCAACCTAGCTAGTGATATTATGGAGCCGTTCCGTCCGATTATTGACAGAATCGTCTATGAAAATCGAAACAGTTCTTTTGTCAAAATCAAACGAGAACTTTTCACGATTTTCTCAGATACCTTTCACTACAATGGCAAAGATATGTACTTGTCCAATATCGTCAGTGACTATACTAAAAAAGTCATTCAAGCTCTCAATCAACCCGAGAAAGGAGTTCCTGAATTTAGGATATGAGTTATCGATATATGCGTATGATTTTAATGTTCGATATGCCAGTTGATACCGTAGAGGAACGCAAGGCCTATCGGAAATTTCGGAAGTTCCTCATAGATGAGGGATTTATCATGCACCAATTCTCCATCTATAGCAAGCTCTTGCTCAATAACTCTGCTAATAACGCCATGATTGAGCGACTCAAGACTCATAACCCTAAAAAAGGGAATATTACTCTCTTAACCGTTACAGAAAAGCAGTTTTCTCGCATGATTTACTTAAATGGTGAGCGAAATACCAGCGTAGCACACTCCGACGCACGCTTGATCTTTCTAGGAGAGGAGACGCGAGATGAAGATTAATTTCCCACTATTGGATGAACCATTAGCTATTGAAAATGCAACTTTTTTAGTGTTGGAAGACCAGTTTACCTTTTCAACCGTTGTCAAGCAGTTCTACCAATATACTGATGATGGGAAGTTGAAGTTGTTTGATAGAAATCTAAAAACTCTGAAAGAGGCTGAGTTACTAGTGATAACGGATGTCTTAGGATACAATCTAAACTCACCTGCCATGCTCAAGCTGATACATGCTGACCTTGAAAATCAACTCAATGAAAAGCCCGAAGTCAAGTCCATGATTGAAAAGTTGGTTGCTACTATTACAGAATTGCTGGCATTTGAGTGTTTGGAAAACGAGTTAGACCTAGAGTATGATGAAATTACCATTCTAGAGTTAATCAATGCACTTGGTGTCAAAGTCGAAACCCTGAGTGACACACCTTTTGAAAAGATGCTAGAAATTATCCAGGTTTTTAAATATCTCTCTAAAAAGAAACTCCTTGTTTTCATCAATGCATCCGCCTATCTATCAAAGGATGAGTTAGTAAATTTGATAGAGTATGTCCAACTCAATCAACTAAAAGTTTTATTTATAGAACCTCGAAAAGTCTATGATTTTCCCCAGTATGTATTGGATCAAGACTATTTCTTGACCTCTGAAAATATGGTATAATAAAAGTAACAATTGGGACCTGACGAACTGAAGTCTAGCTGGGACGAATGGCGCGATTACGAAATTTCGTGAGGAAAATTTTTCTACGAGGTTTTAGAGCTGTGTTGTTTCGAATGGTTCCAAAACAAACGCAAGCGACTTTATGAACAACTGGGAGTTTTAGAGCTGTGTTGTTTCGAATGGTTCCAAAACCTTTAGGTAAGTACCTTGCTAAGTCTAAAGAGTTTTAGAGCTGTGTTGTTTCGAATGGTTCCAAAACTCCGGTTTAGAAGTCAATTCCTGAAGTCGAGTTTTAGAGCTGTGTTGTTTCGAATGGTTCCAAAACAGAAAGATGATCAATAATGTTACGTTAGTAGTTTTAGAGCTGTGTTGTTTCGAATGGTTCCAAAACACTTATACCAGAAGTTTGAAGAGATTGAAAGTTTTAGAGCTGTGTTGTTTCGAATGGTTCCAAAACACCAATCATAACTAAATAGACTAACGCCCAGTTTTAGAGCTGTGTTGTTTCGAATGGTTCCAAAACCATGCGATGACGATTGAAAGGAAAGTAGAAGTTTTAGAGCTATGTTGTTTCGAATGGTTTCAAATCACATTAAAAGCTACTCATTTTTAAGTAGCTTTTTTCTTATTCAAGTTTACATATTAGCCGTCACAACACCATTCCCTTGTAGAAAAGCAAGACTGCGAGTCCTACTAACAAGACTACCGCTACCAGTCTCTGACTATCTCTATACATCCGTCTTTCGCCTCGGACTGGAAAGATAACTGCTAGAAATGCACCACCGACTGCACCACCGATATGACCTGCTAGGCTGATTCCTGGAATCAGAACACTTCCAATAATGTTAACCACAAAAAGAGTCAGATAAGATTGACCCAACTGCTGGATATAAGGATTGCGAGTTGCATAGCGAAGAACAATAATTGCAGCAAATAGCCCATAAAGAGAGGTAGAGGCTCCTGCAGCTAAGGATTTGGGACTAAATACAAAAACAAAGAGATTACCCATCATTCCTGATAAAAGATAGAGGAAGAAAAACTTCTTGGATCCGAAAATCTCCTCTACTTGCCTACCAAGATAATATAGCGAAAGCATATTGACAATGAAATGTTCCCACCCAATATGAACAAAAATGGCAGAGAAGAGACGCCAAACCTGCTCAGGAAAGAGGCGAATAGCCGGCCCATACATGGCTCCAAATCGAAATAATGTATCCGCCCTGTCAAAGTCTCCACCTGTAGTCACCAGCATTAATAGAAACACCAAGGCCGTCACTAAAAGGAAGAAACTCGTCACAGGGTAACGTCTATCAAAGATTTCCTTCATCAATCAGAACCTCCTGAACAGGAATATCATGCTTTTCAGGTATAAAGTCCTGAATTTGACAAGGATAAACCGTACTCAAAGTATGACCAGAAAAATGTTCCAGATAGCGGTCATAATAGCCTCCACCGTATCCTATCCGATACCCTTTCGTCGTAAAAATTAAGCCAGGAACATGAATCAAATCAATCTGGGAAGCATCCACCACTTCCAAATCCCCCTGTGGCTCCAGTAGGCCAAAGGAAGTTTTTACCAACTGCTGCGGATCATAGACTACAAAGTCCATGCGCCCCTTGGGATAGGTTTTAGGTATCAGAACCTTCTTGCCGTCCTTCAACGCCTGCTCAATCAATTCCTGCGTTTGAAATTCGTGAGGAAAAGAGAGGTAGGTTGCGATGATCTTAGCTTCTTGGTAAAAGGGGTGTTGTAACAATCGCTCGGTTAAAGCTTGGTCTATAGCCTGTTTTTGCTCTTGAGATATAGCCTTCATTTCTTGCAAGACTTGCTTACGTAATTCCGATTTCATAGACAATCCCTCTACTCTGCTGCCTTCTTTTTCAGGAAACTAGAGACCGCGTCCACCCCAATAGCTAAGGCTTCTTCCTTAGGACTCATCTGAGGGTGATGAAGGGCGTAGGGACTATCAATACCTAGCCAGAACATAACGCCATCAACTTTTGAAAGGAGATAACCAAAGTCTTCACCTGTCATAGCAGGTTCGATATCAATCAACTCAATTTCGTCTTTTTCTTCAAAGAAATCCATCAGTTCACGCGCCAAGGCTGGATGGTTCTCAACAGGCAGGTAACCACCTTGTTTGAGTTCCACTTCGACTTCCATATCGAAGGCAGCTGCAACCCCTTCTGCAACTGTTTTGACCCTTTTTTGCACCAAAAGACTCATGTCCTGTGTCAAGGCCCGAATAGTTCCATGCAAAAAGGCTGTGTCTGTGATAACATTGTTTGTTGTTCCAGCTTGGAAAACTCCAAAGGTCACCACTGCTCCCTCGATTGGGTTGACATTGCGGCTGACAACTGACTGCACCTGGGTCACAAAGTAACTAGCCGCCACCAAAGCGTCATTGGCTTCATGCGGAAAGGCTGCATGTCCTCCTTTACCTTTAAAACGAATCTTCACCTCGCAAGTCCCTGCAAAGAGTGTATGAGTATTGGTCGCAATCTGTCCAACCTTCAAATCTGGCCGAACATGAAGTCCATAAAACTGGTCTGGCAACCAGTCTCCAAAAGCGTCATCCTCATACATGAGCATGCCACCAGCTTCATTTTCTTCCGCAGGTTGAAAAAGGAAGAGCAGATTATTTTTCTGTTGCTCCTCAAGGGCGCTCTCAAGACAGCCCAAGGCAATAGTCATATGAAAATCATGGCCACAGGCATGCATCCGACCTTGATGTTGAGAAGCGAAAGGGAATCCTGTTTGTTCAACGATAGGCAGACCATCAATATCTGTTCTCCAACCAATAGTACGCTCTGGCTGACTTCCCTGCAAATAAACCAAAATACCTGTCCGCCAAGTCCGAACTTGGACAAACTCCTTGCCCGCAGTCAATTTTTCAATCACATCTAGCAAATAAGCCTGAGTCTTGAACTCCTCCAAGCCAATCTCTGGAATCTGGTGCAAATCTCGTCTAGTCTGAATCAAATCTAACATCTATCTATCCTCCGATATAGCAGAAAGAGGCTGGAAGAAGGGTTCCGCCTCTTTATTACTTTTACAATTATAAGGTACGAAGCGCATCCTCTAGCGCTGTTTTTTGTTGGGTTTGGGCATCAATCTCTTTGATAATACGAGCTGGAACACCTGCTACTACTACGTTTTCTGGGACATCTTGAGTAACGATAGCTCCTGCAGCGACAACTGAACCACTACCGATTTGAACTCCTTCGATAACCACTGCGTTGGCACCGATGAGAACATTGTCTCCAACACGGACTGGTTCTGCGCTAGCTGGCTCAATCACACCTGCCAAAACTGCACCTGCACCAACGTGGCTGTTTTTCCCAACGATAGCACGGCCACCAAGGATGGCACCCATGTCAATCATGGTTCCTGCACCGATTTCAGCACCGATATTGATAACTGCTCCCATCATGATAACAGCATTGTCACCAATTTCAACCTGATCACGGATAATCGCACCTGGCTCGATACGAGCGTTGATAGCACGTTTATCTAGCAAAGGAACTGCAGAATTACGAGCATCTTGCTCAACAACATAGTCTTGATTTTCTACCAAGCCATCAAGAAGCGGAGCAACATCTTTCCAGTCTCCAAATAGGACATTCCCTAGTTTGACAACAGAGCTAGGTACAGCAGTTGCGAGTTGTCCCTCAAAGGTTACTTTGACACTGGTTTTCTTTTCAGCATTGGCGATAAATTGGATAATTTCTTGAGCGTTCATTTTTGTAGCAGTCATAAGCGCCTCCTAGTTCATTTTAATGATACCTATTCTACCAAAAAAGGCCTCAAATTTGAAGCCTTTTTGTTTGTTTTTAGGTATGATTTTTAGGGATGTGAGATAAAACGTGCTGTCGGTAAAAGCAAGCCCCTACCGATACAACCTAAAAACACTCTTCACAACTATCTCCCCGTGTTTTATTGACTATTCTAGTATAGCACACTTTTAGAATTAAGAAAAGACTTTTTATTTACTTTCTTTCGCTTCTTCTATCGATAGGAAAATCATGGGTAAAATAATCAAGACCATTGCTAGAAGAAGAGACCAATCCACTACTAATCCTAAAAACAAAACACTCAAGAGAGCAGAGGAGAGAGGTTCACTGGCACTAATGACAGAAACCACCAAAGGAGAAACCAAGGACACTGCCTTCATGGAAATAAAAAAAGCAAAAGCCGTCCCAAAGAAAGCAATAATAAGGCAAATCAAGATACTCCAAATATCAGGAGTAAAGGAAAGCTTATACACTGGCGAAAGGATATTGCTAAATAAACCTGCCAAAATCATCCCCCACCCAACCGTGGGTACAAAACCATAGCGCTTCGCGAAAGGTTGGGGCAGGATAACATTAAACATAACCCCCATAGCACTCAGCAAACCTGTTACAAGGGCTAGTGGCGTCATGGATAACTGAGAGAGATCGCCTTTTGTCGCCATCAAGCTAACACCCAGCATGGCAACCAAAACATAGAAAATAGCGCTTTTTGAGGCTCGTTTGTGATAAACCAAGCGATTGTAAAAGAGGATAAAGACAGGGCTAATAAACTGTAAAATAGTTGCTGTCGCTGCATTTGAGTATTCTACACAGAGATAGAAAAAATACTGAACTGAAAAAATCCCTAAAATAGCATAGGCCAAAAAGGGCAGGTAATTTTTCTTGTCTCGCCAAATATCTAACACTTGCGATTTTAATTGCATTGCAGACCAAATGAGCACAAGACTCCCTGCCAGTGTCAAACGCATAGAGGTAATCCAGCCCGAAGACACCTGATAATGAGTAAAGAAATACTCTCCTAAAATTCCACAGATTCCCCAGATTAAGCCGGATAGGAGTGAATAAATGGTTCCTTTAACAATCTTTTTCTGATACTGATTCATACCTTTATTGTAACACGAAAGGAAAAAAGAAAAAAGTGGCAATCAATACCACTTTCCTATCTTCTACTATTTGATTGTGTTGATGATGAACTTGATGTACTGCTAGAACTACTACTTGAGCTACTACTTGAACTTGGTGTAGATGAGAAACTACCAATAATACTTGACCAAGCGTTTTGGTAATCTGCTTCGCTTCCTCCAATAGCAAAGTGATAGCTTGTTGTAGGAGCTCCCGCCTTATTAGCCCAATAGCTCGTTACAGTAGGACCTGAAAGATCCACTGTTTTTCCATTAACGGATACTTTTCCTGGCTTCTGTCCTGTAGATCTGAGGACCTGAGATTGGGTCACACTAGAATCAAGATTAAAGCGTTCATTGCCCCAAACACCAGGTTCAGCCTGTTGGATAGCATTGACCAAGTAAGCCATATATTTGGCATTTCGATAATGCCCAGCTCCCTTAGCCATTGGGCGGTTATCGTCATGCCCTAGCCAACCACCTAGAGTCAATCTTGGTGTTGACAGCATGAGCCACATATTTTCATCTTCATTGGTTGTACCAGTCTTACCAATCCAGTCTGCACGAGCTAAGCTTGAATTGATAGAAGCCAAATCCGTTTGGAAACTTGAAGTGATCCGAGATGAGATCACCTCACGAAGCAAACTCTGCATAATTGTTGCTGTTGCCTTCGAATACACTTGAACTGGCTTGTCTTGGAATTCATAGATTACTCTACCGTCAGGTGATTCAATCTTAGAAATCACATGTTTCTGATGGTAGACACCGTTATTAGCAATTGTTTGATAACCATTGGTATGCTGAGCAACTGTGACTTCAATACCACCACCCATAGGCAGACTTTCAATACCGTACTCCGGAATCTCGTAACCCATTTTCTCCATGTAACCCTTGACATCCACACCCTTCTCACGAAGCATGCGATAGGTCCAATAGGCTGGGATATTCCACGAATAGTTCAAGGCTTCACCCAGGGTCATCATGCCTGTACCTGGACTATTTACATACATGATAGGATTTCCATTAGAGAATTTTGTCGGATAATTGGACAAGATACTAGCGCTTCCCATCAAACCTTGGTCAATGGCAATACCGTAGGCCAACAAAGGCTTGGTTGTAGAGGCTGGCGAGCGCTTAGTGTCAAAGGCGTGGTTGTTTTGGTTAGTCTGGTAATTACGACCACCAACAAAGCCTAGAACAGCCCCCGTTTTATTGTCCATCAAAACATTCCCTACTTCAGGCTGACCAGTCGAATCATCTACCAAACGACCGTAGTTAGCAACTGCATTTTGCATGGCGTTATGGATTTTTTTATTGATCGTTGTAGTGATTTTGTAGCCACCATTACTTAGTTCCTGCTCAGCTCGCTCATGATAGGCCTTTTGAATCGACTCGTTTTTCAACTCTTGGCTAGAGACATTGTCCTGTTGAACTAGATAATCATACATACGGTCTGTCGCTTCAGCCATAGCAGTAAAGTAGAGATAATCCCTCGAAACAGCATTGATAGTTCCTGATGGCAAGAAGTCTTGTTTGAGATTATAATCCTTGTACTGGTCGTATTCTTCCTGAGTCAGGGCACCCGTACGGTACATGTTGTAGAGAACATCCTTGGCCCGCTTCAAACCAAGTTCTAAGTCTTCATCACTCTTTAACTCTCCAGTATTTTCATAAGGGGAATAAGTAATTGGACTCTGTGGCAAACCTGCTAGAAAGGCAGCTTGGGGAATACTCAGCTTGTTGGCATCGATACCGAAAATCCCTTCAGCAGCTTGCTGGGCACCTGCAATATTCTGTCCTTTATGATTCCGACCAAAGGGAGCAACATTGAGATAAGTAGTCAAGATTTCATCCTTACTCATGCTGCGTTCCAAGGCAAGGGCATCAACAATTTCTGTAGCCTTACGAGCCAAGGTAGGAGCATCTCCGACCACTTGTTGCTTGATTAACTGTTGGGTCAAGGTCGAGCCCCCGCTAGATGAGCCCAAACCTGCAAAGGTTCCCAAAGTCGCCCGAATCACAGCTTTTGGCACAACCCCTTTATGTTCAAGAAAATGTTCGTCCTCAGTCGCAACGATAGCCTTTTTGAGATTGTCCGATATTTCCTCAGATGAAACAGAAGTTCGCAGTAGGTCACTCTCGATAGAAGCAATGACACTCCCATCTGCGTAAACAATTTCTGATATGGAAGAAATATTTTTAACCTGCTTGACCAAATCCTCCGCTTGGGGAACCTTAGCCTTGTCAAACAAAGCAACTCCATAACCAAGAGCTACACCAGCACCAAAAAGTCCACCGATAAAGCCTAGAATAAAGAGAGTATTCAGAATGCCCTTAATAGCAACTAAAATGCTACCTAGGATAGCCAGAACTTTCCCACCTGTCCCATCCGACTTCTTCTCTTCTGAGACTTTCTCTGGTTTTTTAAGATTTATTTTTGATTTTACTAGCTGGAAAAATTCCAGCATTTTTCGTTTTAATTCATTTAATTGATTTTGCATGGATTTCCTCACTCTATCTATTATACCACAAAAGGGAAACTTTCAATAAAATAGCCACTTTCTTCCCCATTCTGCTAGGCTATTGCCCAAGTTTGTGATACAATAGTTAGAAACAATAATTTTAAAAAGGAGAAAAGACACATGCACATTTTTGATGAGCTAAAAGAGCGTGGTTTGATATTTCAAACGACTGATGAAGAAGCTTTGCGTAAAGCCCTAGAAGAAGGTCAAGTTTCTTATTATACTGGCTACGATCCAACTGCTGACAGCCTTCACCTAGGCCACCTTGTCGCAATCTTGACAAGTCGTCGCTTGCAACTAGCAGGTCACAAACCTTATGCGCTCGTTGGCGGTGCTACAGGTCTCATCGGAGATCCGTCCTTCAAAGATGCTGAACGTAGTCTCCAAACAAAAGACACAGTAGATGGCTGGGTCAAGTCTATCCAAGGACAACTTTCTCGTTTTCTTGACTTTGAAAATGGTGAAAATAAAGCTGTCATGGTCAACAACTACGACTGGTTTGGCAGCATCAGCTTCATTGACTTCCTCCGTGATATCGGAAAATACTTCACTGTCAACTACATGATGAGTAAAGAGTCTGTGAAAAAACGGATTGAAACAGGAATTTCTTACACTGAGTTCGCTTACCAAATCATGCAAGGTTACGACTTCTTCGTCCTTAACCAAGACCACAACGTAACGCTACAAATCGGTGGTTCTGACCAGTGGGGAAATATGACAGCTGGTACCGAATTGCTTCGTCGTAAGGCTGACAAGACTGGCCACGTTATCACTGTTCCATTGATTACAGATGCAACTGGTAAGAAATTTGGTAAATCAGAAGGAAACGCAGTCTGGCTCAATCCTGAAAAGACTTCTCCATACGAAATGTACCAATTCTGGATGAACGTTATGGACGCAGACGCTGTACGCTTCTTGAAAATCTTTACTTTCTTGTCACTTGATGAGATTGAAGATATCCGCAAGCAGTTTGAAGCGGCTCCACACGAACGCTTGGCGCAAAAAGTCTTGGCTCGTGAAGTTGTTACACTTGTTCACGGCGAAGAAGCTTACAAAGAAGCCCTCAACATCACTGAGCAACTCTTTGCAGGAAACATCAAAAACCTTTCTGTCAAAGAGCTCAAACAAGGACTTCGTGGAGTACCAAACTACCAAGTACAAGCAGACGAAAACCACAATATCGTGGAACTCCTCGTGGCATCTGGTGTGGTCAACTCAAAACGCCAAGCCCGTGAAGACGTCCAAAACGGAGCTATCTACGTCAACGGTGACCGTATCCAAGACCTTGACTATGTCTTAAGTGACGCAGATAAGCTTGAGAACGAACTGACTGTTATCCGTCGTGGGAAGAAAAAATACTTTGTATTGACTTACTAAACTGTTCAACATTTACCTATAAACAAAGGAGTTAACCTCGAGAAAGGTAACTCCTTTTTGCTGTGAATAGTCCCCACCTATCCCTTAATGGACAGGCTACGCAGTACAATGCGTAAGGTTGTTAGATTATGTAAGATAGAGAGATTTGAAGGACTGAGCCAATTAAACAAGCCAAAGCCAATCAAACTACTATTTACGACAACGGTATCTTGAATATTCTTCTTGATGAGTGTTTGCAAAGATGATGATAGCCAATCCAACTCTTGGAAGAAATCCAAGCGATTATCTAACAATAAGATATCGCTCATCTGCTTAGAAATGTCTGCACTCTCATTCATCACCACACCGATATCTGATAGGGTTAGAGCCGCTGAGTCATTCAATCCATCTCCAACCATCAAAATAGTGTGACCTGCTTTCTGCAGTTCCTCTACTAACTCAAATTTCCCATCAGGTTTCAAGTCTGTATGGACCTGATCAAAGGGCAAATCTTTGACTAATTCCTCTGTTCTAACCAAGGTGTCCCCTGTTGCCAGAATCAATTTTTTCCCTTGTGCCTTAAGTTTCTCCAAGGCTGCTTTGGCTTCTTTTCTCAAAGGAGTATGAATGCAGAACATTCCAATCAATTCATTCTGATAAGCCAAGAATAAGAGATTGTAGTGACTCTTGTACTCTTCAATTAAAGCATTTTGTTCTGAACTGATATGAATTTGCTCATCCTGCATCAAAACATAATTCCCAATAAGAACTGGTTGCCCATCTATATGAGATTTGATCCCCTTGCTTGCGATATATTGGAGTTTCCCATGCATTTCCTCATGTTCAATTCCCTCTATCTCAGCTTGCTTGACGATGGCATTAGCAATAGGATGATAAATGTGTTCCTCAAGACAGGCACTGATTCTGAGAATATCTTCCTCACTATAGTCCCCAAAAGGTAACACCTTTTCAACTATAGGATAACTAGTTGTGATTGTTCCCGTCTTATCAAACAAGAAAGTATCAACTTCCAGATATTTCTCCAGAACATCCCCATCCTTAATCACCATTTCACGATTCAGCCCCTCCTTGATAGCTGTCAAATAAGCTACAGGAGTAGAAATTTTCAAAGCGCAGGAAAAATCGACCAATAGGAAAGAAATAGCCTTAGAAAAAGAACCTGTTAATAGGTAAGTCAGACCAGCCCCCAAGAAATTATATTTGACGACCTTATCCGCCATCTTGATGAAATAGCGTTGTTTCGTTTTCTTATTTTCTTCAGATTTCTTCATCAACTCAATCAGCTGTAAAATACGGCTGTTCATCTGATTATCGGTTACACGAATGCGCAACTCACCAGTTTCTAATACTGTATTTGCACAAACCAAATCAGACTCTCCTTTTTCAACTGGAAAACTCTCTCCCGTCAAGGAACTTTCGTTGACCATACCTAAACCTGAAACTACTTGTCCATCAAACAGAATTTCATTTCCTTGAGATAGGACCAAGACATCTCCTATTTGAACATCGGAACTCTTGATACTAACAACCGTATCGCCCTGTACTAGGAATACATCGCTCTCTTTTGCAAGAAGACTCTGTTCTAAATCTGTTGCAGTTTTTTTCAAGGACCACTGATCTAAATGATTCCCCAAATCAAGCATAAACATGATATTACTTGCTGTCTTGGATTGGTTCATAAACAAGGACAATAAAATCGCCGAACAGTCCAAGACCTCCATCGTTAGTTCCTTACGCGCTAGTGTTTGATAGGCTTCTCTAATATAGCCAAAAGCCTGATAACAAGTCCATATATAGCGAATAGGATACGGCACAAAACTACGAAAAAGTACACGCTTAATCGCTGCACCTGAAACAATAGAATAAGCACTCTCTTCTCTACGAATGGGAAGAGTCATCAACTCAGAAACTTTCCCTTTATCAATTCTTTTTAAAAAGGCTTCTGCATTATCTAATACAGAAAAGCCTTCTTTTATACGTAGAGTAAAGTGCTGTTGATCCATGTAAAACTGGATAGACTCAATCCCCTTTTCATCTCTCGCCAAGGAACGAAGATAGTCTTGAATATCCAAGGTGAGTGAAAAAGAAGATGATAGTCGGATATGTTGGTATCCTCTATGTAGCACTTTAAAAGACATATTATTCTCCTATAAGGCTATCTAATTGCTCTTCTTTTTTCTCTTGCTCGTACAAATATTTGGCATCTTGCAAGACATCGTCTCCATGTTGTTTCACAACAGAAACAGATGCATCTAGCCCGTCTTTCAACTTGTAAGCCTTAGCCAAAGCTTTAGAATAACCTTTTTTAGCTTCCTTACTTGCCAAGATTTTCAAACCAAGGGTACCAAATGCGACACCACCCAAAAAGAGTGATGATTTTTTCGCAACTTTTGCAACGGTTAATACTTCTTTTAACATACTTATTTCCTCCTTATCATTATTATATAGAAATTTAGATATAAAAGCAATTTTATTCTATAAATTGGAGAATTAGTTTTATTTCTACTGAATCTCCCATCTACTTATTCCTAAAGTTGCTTTCATTTGCCTCTTTTGATACACTTAAACTATGAATACAAATCTCAAACCCAAACTTCAGCGCTTCGCTTCTGCGACTGCCTTTGCCTGTCCTATCTGTCAAGAAAAGCTGACTCTGGTAGAGAGCAGTCTCAAGTGCTACAACCGTCATTCTTTTGACCTGGCTAAATTCGGCTATGTCAATCTAGCTCCTCAAATCAAGCAATCTACCAACTACGATAAGGAAAATTTTCAAAACCGCCAACAAATCCTAGAGGCTGGATTTTATCAGGCTATCTTAGAGGCTGTATCTGACTTGCTAGCCAGTTCAGAAACTAGCACCACAGTCTTAGATATCGGCTGTGGCGAAGGATTCTATTCTCGCAAACTCCAAGAAAGGCATCCTGACAAAACCTTCTATGCTTTTGATATTTCCAAAGATTCCGTCCAAATCGCTGCCAAGAGCGAACCCAACTGGGCAGTCAATTGGTTCGTTGGTGACTTAGCTTGTCTTCCTATAAAAGACGCTAGCATGGATATCCTGCTTGATATCTTCTCACCTGCCAACTATGGAGAATTTCATCGCGTTTTATCCAAAGACGGTATCTTGATAAAGGTTATCCCAACTGAAAATCACCTCAAGGAAATCCGTCAGAAGGTACAAGACCAGCTAACAAACAAGGATTATTCTAACCAAGATATCAAAAATCATTTCCAAGAACACTTTACCATCCTATCTAGTCAAACTGCCTCTCTGACTAAAACTATCACAGCAGAGCAGCTCAAAGCCCTACTCAGCATGACGCCCCTACTCTTTCACATCGACCAGACTAAGATTGACTGGAGCCAACTGACAGAGATTACCATTGAAGCAGAGATTCTGGTCGGGAAAGCATTCTAAACTAGACTTCGCAAAAGTAGAAAACTTACTAAGAATCTTCAATATTACGAAAACGCATAAGAACAGGTACTCAAAAACCTTAATCTTATGCGTTTTGTTATAGTTTCCATACATATTAAGTGGAAATATTGGAAACCAGTTCTTTTAATAACCATTGAATACCATATAGTACATTTACCCCAAATATGATATAGGCCGTATAAATCAAGTATTTTGATTTCTTCTGCCTCAAAGAATAGATTTTGTACAAGATAAACAAATTTAAAATAATAAATAATAGAGACAAAATCTTCCCTCCAAAATAAATCTTAAAAGTACACAGCCAAGCATAGCCCTAAACTTTATTTTCGATTCGAGATAACAAACTTATCAATAAATAGCAAGTGATATAAGGCCAGTACCAAACCCCATAAACTACCACGAAAAGAGAATTCTTGATGATTGAGAGGAAACAAATCATGGTTACCTATATAGAGGCAGGTCAAAATAACAAATAAAATCCAAAATAAATCAGTCCATTTATATTTTGAAAAATATTTTTTCCACATAAAAACACCTTCTTTCCTATAATCATATTATAATACTTTGTGTAAGCGTATGCAAGGGATATGAAGTAATCAACTACGAAGAAACATGAGGATGAAAAAACAATAAAAGCCTCATTTCTATGCATTTAAGCTGTCTATGATTTCTCTCTATTTTTAGACAGGATTGACCCAAATCCACATCATTCAAATAAAGAGGCAAAAAAGCGAATTTCAATCGAAACTCGCTTTTTTACAAGATGTATTAGTATAAATTTGTATCTTAGTCTAAGTGCCAGATATCTTCGTTGTACTGAGCGATTGTACGGTCAGATGAGAAGAATCCTGCTTTAGAGATGTTAACAATGACTTTATCCAACCATGCGTCACGGTCTTCGTAGTCAGCCAACATTTGTTCTTTAACCTTGATGTAGTCTTCCAAGTCAAGAAGAGTCATGAACCAGTCTTTGTTGATCAATTCATTGTAAAGACGTTCCAAGCGCTCTTTGTTTCCAGCTGCAAGAACTGCATCGCTAACGATGAAGTCAACCAATGGTTTGATAGCTTCACGAGCGTAGAATTCGCTTGATTTGTATGCTGCTTTATCGTAAAGGTCGATAACAGTTTCTGAATCTTCACCGAAGATGTAGATGTTTTCATCTCCAACCAACTCAGCGATTTCCACATTAGCACCGTCCATAGTACCAAGAGTCAAAGCTCCGTTCAACATGAATTTCATGTTACCAGTACCTGAAGCTTCTTTAGAAGCAAGTGAGATTTGCTCTGAGATATCACATGCTGGGATAAGGAAGCTTGCTGCAGTAACGTTGTAGTTTTCAACCATAACTACTTGCAAGTGTGGAGCTACTGCTGGATCGTTAGCAATAACTTCTGACATACAAAGAATCAAGTGGATGATGTCTTGAGCGATTGTGTAGGCTGGAGCTGCTTTACCACCAAAGAAGATTGTGATTGGGCGAGCAGGGATGTTACCAGCTTTGATATCAAGGTATTTGTGGATCACGTACAAAGCGTTCATTTGTTGGCGTTTGTACTCGTGAAGACGTTTGATTTGGATATCAAAGATAGAGTTTGTATTGATTTCCACACCTTGGTGTTCTTTCAAGTGACGAGCCAATTTACGTTTGTTGTGAGCTTTGATGCTTTCCAATTTTTCTTTGACAGCTGCTTTGTCTTCATAAGACAAGAGCTTTTCAAGCTCATCTGCTTCATGGTGCCAACCTTCTCCAATAATCTCATCCAAGTAGTGAGATAGTCTTGGGTTGGCATGCATGAGCCAACGACGGAAAGTGATACCGTTTGTTTTGTTATTGAATTTTTCTGGGTAAAGGTCGTAGAAGGCTTTCAACTCAGAATTTTTCAAGATTTCAGTGTGAAGTGCTGCAACCCCGTTAACGCTGTATCCGTAGTGGATATCCATGTGAGCCATGTGAACACGTCCGCTCTCATCGATGATTTGAACAGCTGGATCTTTGTATTCTGCTTTCACGCGACGGTCCAATTCTTCGATGATTGGTACCAAGTGAGGAACCACTTCTTGCAAGAATTCAAGAGGCCATTTTTCAAGGGCTTCAGCAAGGATTGTGTGGTTAGTGTAGGCAGTCATGCTACGAACGATTGAGATTGCTTCGTCAAGTTCGATACCACGTGCAGTCAAAAGACGGATCAATTCAGGGATAACCATTGATGGGTGAGTATCGTTGATTTGTACAACTGCGTAGTCAGCAAGGTCATGCAAGTTGCTTCCTTTTTCAATTGCTTCGTCAATGATCAATTGCGCACCATTTGAAACCATGAAGTATTGTTGGAAGATACGGAGCAATTCACCTTGACGGTCACTATCATCTGGGTAAAGGAAAAGAGTCAAGTTGCGAGCGATATCTGTCTTGTCAAAGTTGATACCATCTTTAATGATAGAAGCATCAACTGAATCCAAGTCAAACAAACGCAAGCGGTTTTTAGTTGCTGTCTCATAACCAGTAACATCAATATCATAAAGAGTTGATGTCAAAGTAAAGTCTGCAAATGGCACTTGGTAGCTACGGCTTGAGCGAACCAACCAGTTTTGCTCTGTCAACCATGCATTTGGAATTGTTTCTTGTTGGTTGTTTTTAAGAACTTGTTGGAAAAGTCCAAAGTGGTAGTTAAGACCAACACCGTCACCGTTCAAACCAAGAGTAGCAATTGAGTCGATAAAGCAGGCAGCCAAACGTCCCAAACCACCATTACCAAGAGATGGTTCCAATTCAACTTCTTCAACTTCGATCAAGTCTTTACCTGCAGCAGCAAGTTCTTTTTTGACATCGTCGTAAAGACCAAGGTTAATCAAGTTGTTTGACAAGAGTTTACCAATCAAGAACTCAGCTGAGATATAGTAAACTTTCTTTTTACCAGTGTTAACTGGTTTTTGGCTGCTTGCAAGCTTGCTGTAGTTAAGAAGAGCAAGGTAAAGCTCTTCATTGCTACATTCCGCAATGGTTTTATTGTAACGATTTTGTACAAATTCTTGTAGTGATAACATGTTTAAGGTGTCTCCTGATGTTGTATTATTTCTTTAATTCTACCAAATTTTCATTAATTCGTCGATAGATTGTTGTCAAGTCAAGCAAACCTTCCTCGACAGCTGGTGTCAATTGATCTTCAGTCATACGCCAAGACCAGTTTCCACCAAGGGTAGATGGGAAGTTCATACGAGCTGTCTCATCCAATTCTAGCAAATCTTGCATAGTTGCAATTGCCATGAAGCTAACTGATGAAAAGACTGTACGAAGCATAGCGTGTGGAACTGTTTCGTATTCTTTACGGTTAGTATAGCGAGCCATGTACTCACGAGTCGCATCATCGATCTCGTTACGGTACCAACCAAGGACCGTATTGTTATCGTGTGTTCCTGTGTACATAACTGAGTTAGCAGGTGCCAAGTGTGGGCTATCGATACTTTCGTCTTCTGGATTGAAAGCAAATTGAAGAATCTTCATTCCTGGGAAGCCAGTCCGTTCACGCAATTCGATAACTTCATCTGTCATGAAACCAAGGTCTTCTGCGATGATGTTTAGCTCACCAAGTTCTTCTTTAACGGCTGCAAAAAGCTTGTAGCCAGGACCTTTCACCCACTCACCAGGTGCTGCTGTATCGGATCCAGCAGGAATTTCCCAGTAAGATTCGAAACCACGGAAGTGGTCGATACGAACGATATCGTAGATTTTGAAGCTTTCACGCAAGCGTTCAATCCACCATTTGTAGCCGTCTTTGTCCATTGCTTCCCAGTCATAGATTGGGTTACCCCAAAGCTGACCTGTTGCAGAAAATTCATCTGGTGGGCATCCCGCGATGCAAGTCGCCTTACCGTTGACATCTGTCTTGAAGAGGTGTGGATTTGCCCACATATCGCTTGAATCTTCCGCTACGTAGATTGGCATGTCCCCAACGATTTCGATGTGGTTGTCATTAGCATAAGCTTTCAATTTCAACCATTGTTGGAAGAAGAAGTATTGAGTCACACGGTGATAAACCAACTTGTCTGCCAATTGCTCACGGTAGCTTTCAAGCGCTGAAGCTTTACGAGCACGAGCATCAGCATCTGGCCATTCAGTCCAAGCAAGATTGTCAAAATGCTCTTTGATAGCCATATACTCAGCAAAGAGCTCAAGCCATGATTGGTTGTCTTGAGCAAATTTCTCAAAATCTTTAACATCTCCTACTTCCAAGAAACGTTTTACCGCTTTTTCTAAAAGAGGACGACGTGCATAGTAGATTTTAGCATAGTCAACTTCAGACGCATCGCTACCA
Source organism: Streptococcus sp. UMB1203 (assembly GCF_030217725.1). Classification (GTDB taxonomy): domain Bacteria; phylum Bacillota; class Bacilli; order Lactobacillales; family Streptococcaceae; genus Streptococcus. The sequence continues at coordinate 38,683 of NZ_JASOOK010000005.1, forward strand.
AAGTCAACTCCTTCAAGGTCACTTGCTTTCAACAAGCCTTGCTCCACCAAGATATCTAAATCGATAAAATGAGTGTTCCCTGCGAAGGCTGAGAAAGATTGGTAAGGAGAATCTCCGTAACTAGTTGTTCCTAATGGAAGGATTTGCCAGTAACGTTGTTTTGTACGAACCAAGAAATCAACGAAGTCATAAGCACTCTGACCAAACGATCCGATTCCGTAGGCTCCTGGGAGAGAAGAGATGTGCATCAACACACCACTTTGACGTTTTTTCATAAACAACACCTCGTGTATTTGTAGTTTAATTTTTCATTTTTGGGCGCAAACGTTTGCGTTAATATAAGTATACTTCATTTTTGGAAGAATTGCAAGCGGTTTTAAAAAAACTTTTTGATTATTTTTTAAAAAAACTTGTCCTTATTTATGTATACATATACATTTTTCTTTTCTATTTGCAAAATCTTCTTCAACTACAAATGGAAGGCTCAACTTAGTCTACTTTTGGTCTAGAGCAATTTATTTTTTGTTCAAAATTTAGGCAATCGTTTCCCTAAATAATTTCAGTAAAATAGTGAAAATATATTTTCTGACTTTTCTTCTATTATAAACAAATAAAACGCTTACCCTTTTCGTGAAATTTTTTTAAAATTTTTACAAAAAACACTTGCAACCGCTTTCCGATTGTGCTATACTAGTCCCATAAAGGAAAACGTTTGCGTTTCCTCATTATAAAATTTGTTATTCTTTAGGAGGAATACACTATGTCATCTAAATTCATGAAGAGCGCTGCTGTGCTTGGAACTGTTACACTTGCTAGCTTGCTTTTGGTAGCTTGCGGAAGCAAAACTGCTGATAAGCCTGCTGATTCTGGTTCATCTGAAGCGAAAGAACTCACTGTATATGTAGACGAGGGATATAAGAGCTATATTGAAGAGGTTGCTAAAGCTTATGAAAAAGAAACTGGAGTAAAAGTCACTCTTAAAACTGGTGATGCTCTAGGAGGTCTTGATAAACTTTCTCTTGACAACCAATCTGGTAATGTCCCTGATGTTATGATGGCTCCATACGACCGTGTAGGTAGCCTTGGTTCTGACGGACAACTTTCAGAAGTGAAATTGAGCGATGGTGCTAAAACAGACGACACAACTAAATCTCTTGTAACAGCTGCTAATGGTAAAGTTTACGGTGCTCCTGCCGTTATCGAGTCACTTGTTATGTACTACAACAAAGACTTGATAAAAGAAGCTCCAAAAACTTTTGCTGACTTAGAAAACCTTGCTAAAGATAGCAAATATGCCTTCGCTGGTGAAGATGGAAAAACTTCTGCTTTCCTAGCTGACTGGACAAACTTCTACTATGCATACGGACTTCTTGCTGGTAACGGCGCTTACGTATTCGGTCAAAACGGTAAGGACGCTAAAGATATCGGTCTTGCCAACGACGGCGCTATCAAAGGTATAGAATACGCTAAATCTTGGTATGAAAAATGGCCTAAAGGTATGCAAGATACTGAAGGAGCTGGAAACCTAATCCAAACTCATTTCCAAGAAGGTAAAACAGCTGCTATCATCGACGGACCTTGGAAAGCCCAAGCCTTCAAAGATGCTAAAGTAAACTACGGTGTTGCGACTATCCCAACTCTTCCAAACGGAAAAGAATATGCTGCATTTGGTGGTGGTAAAGCTTGGGTCATCCCTCAAGCCACTAAGAACCTTGAAGCTTCTCAAAAATTTGTAGACTTCCTTGTTTCAACTGAACAACAAAAAGTATTATACGATAAGACTAACGAAATCCCAGCTAACACTGAGGCTCGTTCATACGCTGAAGGTAAAAACGATGAGTTGACAACAGCTGTTATCAAACAGTTCAAGAACGCTCAACCAATGCCAAACATCTCTCAAATGTCTGCAGTTTGGGATCCAGCGAAAAATATGCTCTTCGATGCTGTAAGTGGTAAGAAAGATGCGAAAACAGCTGCTAACGATGCTGTAACATTGATCAAAGAAACAATCAAACAAAAATTTGGTGAATAAAAAAATTTGTTCAAGGGGGGTGGAATTCAAATCCCCCTTTGAATTTATCAATAGAAAACATATATAGTTTAGGTTTTAACTAGAAACTAGTATCCTATGAAAGGAGTTATTATGGAAAAGCAACAACCTAGTAAAGCAGCCCTGCTGTCTATCATTCCTGGGTTAGGACAGATTTACAATAAACAAAAAGCAAAAGGTTTTATCTTCCTTGGTGTAACCCTTGTATTTCTCCTCTACTTCCTAGCACTTGCAGCCCCTGAATTGAGTAATCTCATCACTCTTGGTGACAAACCAGGTCGTGACAATTCCCTCTTTATGCTGATTCGTGGTGCCTTCCATTTAATCTTTGTAGTTGTTTATGTACTCTTTTATTTCGCAAATATCAAGGATGCACATACAACTGCTAAACACATTAACAATGGCATACCAGTAGCTCTTACTTTTAAAGAAATGGTCAAAGGAATCTATGAAAATGGCTTCCCTTACCTCTTGATCATTCCATCTTATGTTGCCATGACTTTTGCGATTATCTTCCCAGTTATCGTAACCTTGATGATTGCCTTTACCAACTATGACTTCCAACACTTGCCACCAAACAAATTGTTGGACTGGGTTGGTTTAACTAACTTCACAAACATCTGGAGCTTGAGTACCTTCCGTTCAGCCTTTGGTGCCGTTCTTTCTTGGACTATCATTTGGGCTTTATCTGCCTCAACTTTACAGATCGTGATTGGTATCTTCACAGCTATCATTGCTAACCAACCATTTATCAAAGGAAAACGTATCTTTGGTGTTATTTTCCTTCTTCCTTGGGCTGTTCCAGCCTTCATCACTATCTTGACATTCTCAAACATGTTTAACGATAGTGTTGGTGCTATCAACACTCAAGTATTGCCAATCTTGGCTAAATTCCTTCCTTTCCTTGATGGTGCTCTTATTCCTTGGAAAACAGACCCAACTTGGACTAAGATTGCCTTGATTATGATGCAAGGTTGGCTTGGATTCCCATACATCTACGTTTTGACTTTGGGTATCTTGCAATCTATTCCTAACGACCTTTACGAAGCAGCTTATATTGATGGTGCCAATGCTTGGCAAAAATTCCGCAACATCACTTTCCCAATGATCTTAGCTGTTGCGGCACCTACTTTGATCAGTCAATACACCTTCAACTTTAACAACTTCTCTATCATGTACCTCTTCAATGGTGGAGGACCTGGTAGTGTCGGTGGTGGAGCTGGTTCAACTGATATCTTGATCTCATGGATCTACCGTTTGACAACAGGTACATCTCCTCAATACTCAATGGCGGCAGCTGTTACCTTGATTATCTCTATCATTGTCATCTCAATCTCTATGATTGCATTCAAGAAACTACACGCATTTGATATGGAGGACGTCTAAGATGAATAACTCAATTAAACTCAAACGTAGACTGACTCAAACACTTACTTACCTTTACCTGATTGGTCTATCCATTGTGATTATCTATCCACTTTTGATTACCATCATGTCAGCCTTTAAAGCAGGTAACGTCGCAGCGTTTAAACTCGATACTAACATCAACTTCAATTTTGATAACTTTAAAGGACTCTTTACTGAAACCCTATACGGTACATGGTATCTCAATACCTTGATCATCGCCTTGGTTACCATGGCAGTTCAAACAAGTATCATCGTACTTGCTGGTTATGCCTACAGCCGTTACAACTTCTTGGCCCGTAAACAAAGTTTGGTCTTCTTCTTGATTATCCAAATGGTGCCAACCATGGCCGCTTTGACAGCCTTCTTCGTTATGGCGCTTATGTTGAACGCCCTTAACCACAGCTGGTTCCTCATCTTCCTTTATGTTGGTGGAGGTATCCCGATGAATGCTTGGCTCATGAAAGGCTACTTCGATACAGTGCCAATGTCTCTAGACGAATCTGCAAAACTAGACGGTGCAGGACACTTCCGCCGCTTCTGGCAAATTGTTCTTCCACTTGTTCGCCCAATGGTTGCCGTACAAGCTCTCTGGGCTTTCATGGGACCTTTCGGGGACTACATCCTCTCTAGTTTCTTACTTCGTGAGAAAGAATACTTCACTGTTGCCGTTGGTCTCCAAACCTTCGTCAACAATGCGAAGAACTTGAAGATTGCCTACTTCTCAGCAGGTGCTATCCTCATCGCCCTTCCAATCAGTATTCTCTTCTTCTTCCTACAAAAGAACTTTGTTTCAGGACTTACAAGTGGTGGCGACAAGGGATAATATATCCCCGCCACCCTTTTTCATTTTGGAGCTTGTGACTATAAAACTATCCTTGCAACAAGCAATTTTTCTCCTAGACTTGAAATAAAGAGCATTTCTCTATATAATAATACTCATATAGAAAACACCTTTTAGAAAGATACCTATGCTTCCATATCCATTTTCTTATTTTTCAAGTATTTGGGGATTTCGTAAGCCCCTGTCCAAACGTTTCGGGCTCAACTGGTTTCAACTACTCTTTACCAGTATCTTCCTTATCAGCTTGTCTATGGTACCCATTGCCATCCAAAACAGCTCACAGGAGACTTATCCGCTAGAAACCTTTATCGATAATGTCTATGAACCTCTGACAGATGAAGTTGTCCAGGATCTCTCTGAGCACGCTACAATTGTTGATGGCAAATTAACTTATACAGGCACAGCTAGTCAAGCGCCTTCTATTGTGATTGGTACAAGTCAAAGCAAGGAATTACCTAAGGACTTGCAACTGCATTTCGATACGAAAGAGCTCGTCATCAGCAAGGAGAGTAAAGAGCTGACCCGCATCTCTTACCGAGCGATTGAAACTGAGAGTTTCAAAAGCAAAGATAGCTTGACCCAAGCAATTTCTAAAGACTGGTACCAGCAGAATCGTGTCTATATCAGTCTCTTCCTAGTTCTCGGTGCGAGCTTCCTCTTTGGTTTGAATTTCTTTATCGTCTCTCTGGGAGCCAGTCTTCTCCTTTATATCACTAAGAAATCACGCCTCTTTTCATTTAGAACCTTTAAAGAGTGCTACCATTTTATCTTGAACTGTTTAGGATTACCAACTCTGATTACGCTTATTTTGGGATTACTTGGCCAAAATATGACAACCCTGATAACTGTACAAAACATTCTTTTTGTTCTGTATCTGGTCACTATCTTTTATAAAACACATTTCCGTGATCCAGATTACCATAAATAGGAGATTTTTATGCCCGTTACGATTAAAGACGTGGCCAAGGCTGCTGGTGTTTCGCCTTCAACTGTAACCCGTGTTATTCAAAATAAATCAACCATTAGCGACGAAACAAAAAAACGCGTTCGCAAGGCTATGAAGGAGCTCAATTACCACCCCAACCTCAACGCTCGTAGTTTGGTAAGCAGTTATACCCAAGTTATCGGCCTGGTCCTTCCTGACGACTCAGACGCCTTCTATCAAAATCCTTTCTTCCCATCTGTCCTCCGTGGTATCGCTCAAGTCGCTTCTGAAAACCACTATGCCATTCAGATTGCAACAGGTAAAGATGAAAAAGAGCGCCTTAAAGCTATTTCACAGATGGTTTACGGTAAACGTGTGGATGGTTTGATCTTCCTTTATGCCGAAGAGGAAGATCCCTTGGTCAAACTGGTCGCTGATGAGCAGTTCCCCTTCCTTATCCTAGGAAAATCCATTTCACCCTTTATCCCTCTTGTCGATAACGACAATGTCCAAGCTGGTTTTGATGCGACCGAATATTTTATCAAAAAAGGCTGCAAACGAATTGCCTTTATCGGAGGTGCTAAGAAACTCTTCGTTACACAAGACCGTCTAACTGGTTACGAATCCGCACTCAAGCAATACCAACTGCCTATTGATGGAAATTTAACCTATTTTGCAACGGAGTTCCTAGAAGAAAAAGGGTATCAATTTAGTAAACTCCTCTTTCAGCATGATCCGCAGATTGATGCTATCATCACAACCGATAGCCTCCTAGCTGAAGGGGTCTGTGACTATATCGCTAAGCACCAACTGGATGTCCCTGTTCTCAGCTTCGACTCGGTCAATCCCAAACTCAACTTGGCGGCCTATGTTGATATTAATAGCCTAGAACTTGGTCGTGTTTCTCTTGAAACTATCCTCCAGATTATCAACGATGCTAAAAGCAATAAGCAAATTTGTTACCGTCAGTTGATTGCCCACAAAATTATTGAAAAATAAAAACCAGCTCGCGCTGGTTTTTTAGTCATTATACTCAATGAAAATCAAAGAGCAAACTAGGAAGCTAGCCGCAGGTTGCTCAAAGCACAGCTTGGAGGTTGGAGATAAAGCTGACGTGGTTTGAAGAAATTTTCGAAGAGTATTAATTATCTGTTTCTACAAATCGTCCCAGAATATGAACATTCTCCGATACAGAGACAAAGGCGCTTGGATCCACCTGTTTCATAATCTGTTTAAATTCATTAAACTCTGCACGTGTAATGACAGTGATTAAAACTGCCTTTCTCTCGTGATTATAGGTTCCTTCTGCATCGTGGATCATAGTTGCTCCGCGGTGCAATTTTTTATGGATTTTTTCAATTACCTTGTCTGGATGATTGGTCACAATCATGGCCTGCATACGTTTTTGCTTGGTAAAGACCGCATCTGTCACACGGCTAGAGACAAAGATGGTAATCATAGAGTAGAGGGCATATTTCCATCCAAAGGTCAAACCTGCTATCAGCATGATGGTACCATTTACCAAGAAAGAAATACTGCCGACATTCTTCCCAGTTTTCTTACGAATGGTCAGACTGACGATATCCGTCCCACCACTGGAGATATTGTTTCGAAGAGCAAAACCGATCCCCAAGCCCATGACAACACCCCCAAAAAGAGCATTGATAATGGGATCCTCCGTCAAGGTTGCCACAGGGACAAACTGGATAAAGAAAGAACTCATAGACACCGTGATAAAGGTAAAGACGGTGAACTTATGGCCAATCTGATACCAAGCTAAAACCATCAAAGGAAAATTAATAGCGTAGAAGGTTAGCGAAATTGGAATATGAAAACCAAACCAGTGATTACTCAAGGCAGAGATAATCTGTGCCAGACCTGTTGCACCACTCGAATACACATGCCCTGGTTGGAAAAAGAAATTGACCGCTACTGCTGATAAAAAACCATAGACCAGAGAAGCCGAAATCTTCTCATCATATTTTTCGCGAGAGATGCTTTGTAAAACACGTAAAATTTTTATCTGATAAGCAAAGCGACGCAGATAATAACGCCACCGCTTAATTCGTTTTGCTTGTTTCATCTTCTTCTACTTGTAAGCTGAGTTCCTCTAGTTGTTTGAGCGCTACTGTTGAAGGAGCTTGTGTCATTGGATCAGTTGCCTTGTTGTTCTTAGGGAAGGCAATGACTTCACGGATATTTTCTTCTCCAGCAAGCAACATAACAAAACGGTCAAGTCCGATAGCCAAGCCACCGTGTGGTGGGAAACCATAGTCCATGGCTTCAAGAAGGAAGCCAAACTGGTCATTTGCTTCTTCGGCTGAGAAACCAAGAGCCTTGAACATACGTTCTTGAAGGTCTTTTTGGTTAATACGAAGGCTACCACCACCAAGCTCATAACCGTTCAAGACGATATCGTAAGCAATGGCACGAACCTTAGCCAAATCGCCTTCTAATTCGTGAGCAGTCTCTTCTTGTGGAAGGGTAAATGGATGGTGGGCACTCATATAGCGATCTTCTTCTTCAGACCATTCAAACATTGGCCAGTCAACCACCCAAAGGAAGTTGAATTTATCATTATCAATCAAACCAAGCTCTTTGGCAATACGTCCACGAAGGGCACCAAGTGTTGCATTGGCTACCTCAAGCGTATCTGCCACAAAGAGAATCAAGTCCTTATCTTCAAGCGCAAGTGCTGCTGTCAATTCTGCTTGGATGCTAGTCAAGAACTTAGCAACTGGTCCGTTTAATTCTCCGTCAACTACCTTGACCCAAGCAAGACCTTTGGCACCGTACTGTTTGGCTACTTCCGTCATCTTGTCGATGTCTTTACGTGAATAGTTGTCCGCAGCGCCTTTGACTACAATGGCTTTTACAGCAGGTGCCTCTGAAAAGACTTTAAAGTCTACACCCTTGACCACTTCTGTCAAGTCCTGAAGCAACATGTCAAAACGCGTATCAGGCTTGTCAGAACCGTAAAGAGCCATAGCATCATCGTATTTCATACGAGGGAATGGTAGCGTTACTTCGATGCCTTTGGTTTCCTTCATCACGCGCGCAATCAAACCTTCTGTGATGTCTTGGATTTCCTGCTCAGTAAGGAAGGATGTTTCCAAGTCGACCTGGGTAAACTCAGGCTGGCGGTCTCCACGCAAGTCTTCATCACGGAAACATTTGACGATTTGGTAGTAACGGTCAAAACCAGCATTCATCAACAACTGCTTAGTAATCTGTGGACTTTGAGGAAGCGCGTAAAAATGCCCTTTATTAACACGAGATGGCACCAAATAGTCACGCGCCCCTTCAGGCGTTGACTTAGAAAGGAATGGTGTCTCCACGTCGATAAACTCCAACTCATCCAAGTAATTACGGATAGAGTGGGTCACCTTAGCACGAAGTTTAAGATTTCCCAACATTTCTGGACGACGAAGGTCAAGGTAACGGTAACGCAAACGTGTATCGTCATTGGCCTCAATGCCATCCTTAATCTCAAATGGTGTTGTTTTAGCTGTGTTAAGCACTGTCAGAGCTGTCACGTTTAACTCAACTGCACCAGTTGGCAACTTATCATTGGCTTGCTCACGCGCAGCGACCTGACCAGTCACCTCGATAACAAATTCGCTACGAAGGCTTTCAGCTGTTGCCATGACCTCTGCAGAGACTTTTTCAGGGTTGATAACCAACTGCATGATTCCTTCACGGTCACGAAGGTCGATAAAGATCAAACCACCAAGGTCACGACGACGGCCAACCCATCCTTTCAAGGTTATTTCTTGTCCGATGTGTTCCTCACGAACACGACCAGCATACATACTACGTTTCATTGTTTCTCTCCTCTTTTATTCTGTTACTATTTTACCATAAAAGCGCAGGCTCTTCATGAAAATCATCAGAAAAGTTTACCAGTCTTTAAAAATCAGGTGAAGATTATAAAAATTAGAGTCCATACAAAAATCCGATGAAGTTCACCGGACTCTCTTATTTTGAATTGTTGCCTGCTTTACGCTTTTCAGCAATTTCAGCTGCCTTTCGAGGCAAGACAATCTCCGTTGTGTAAGCTGTCCCAAAGCGCAAGACACCTGCAATAGGGGCAAAGACAACTGCTAGATAGTTGTAGAAGAAATCGCCCTTGAAGGCATAAGCTAGCGCTCCAATGATGAAAAATAGAACGACTGCTTGAATCACTGCTAATAAAATTACTCGTTTCATGTGACCTCCTGACTCTATTATAGCATGAGAATCATCAAAAAGCTGACTAAATTATTCAAAGCGTGGAGAGAAATACTGTAGACCAGACCCTTTCTGCTAATATAAGCCAAGCCCAAACTAAAACCAAGGCTAAAATAGACAAAAAATTGTTGCACATCACCTGGGAAATGACCTAAGGCAAACAAAACACTAGATACCAGAAGGAAAAGCAGAGTTTGTTTACTATTGTCCTGCTTAGGAAAGAGATAGCGTGCTAACATCCCTCTAAAGATAAGTTCTTCCGTCAAAGGAGCAAAGACCACCACCATAAAGAAACCAAATGCAGGCTGTTCCACTGTCAGTTGAGATACGATTTGTTGACTGACCGACGGATCTTCTGGTAAAAAGAACTGGGCTGTAATCGCCACTAGCAAAACCAGAGTAGGCAACCAGATATGACGATTAAAAGCAGTCGTCTGGATGCTAACCTTTTCTGTCTGATACCATCTGTAAACTCCATAAACATAGGCCCCTGACAGGACGACATAAAGTGGTAAGACTCCAAAGATTGAAGCCCCTAGTCCAAGAGCTGACAGCGCCATGCTCTGAACCAGACCATAGATAAAGTAAAAGGATAGAACAGTTAGAAGAAACCAGCCAAGGTTTTTAAGTAGTTTCATAAAGGTCTCCTATCTGGCTTTATAGCTGTTTTTCAATACAAAGAGATTTGCTATCCCTAACACAAGTACCCAGGCAAGTAACATGCCGATATTAGAAAAAGATATTTCCCCACCTTTTTTATTTAAAAGATTTACAATAGGACCAACGAACGAGTAATCCAACACTTTTTGAACCGTATCATTTTGAAGAGCAATTATAGGTAAAACAGAGACAATTAACATAGGGAAGATACTATAAACTTGCGCTTTAGATTGAGTATCTGACACCGCACCGATTAGAAGGTTGATAAAAATAATACTAATCGTTGCTAGGAGCAAATAGATAACGTAGGCAAATAAATAACCAGATAGATCTACTTTAAGATAGATGGGAAGTACAATCATAGCAAGTAACATTATCAGAATAGGGAGAACAAGCATACTGAAAGTATATTCTGTTGCTGTCACACCACTTAGGATGAGTGATTTAAGATTTCGTTTTTCCTTATCTTCTGCCATCATAATCGATACCATATAACCACTTCCCATACTCAAGACCATGGTCAAACTCGTAGAGAGGAGAAACATACTCAATTCTCCATTCTTATTCATGAATTCATTATATAGAACAGCAATACCAAAAGGCATCAATAAAGTCGCTAACAAAGTTGAATTGCTAATAAGGACTTGTAATCTTAACCATAGTAGGGCATTTAATTTTCTAAACATCTAACTTTTCTCCTGTTAATCTGATAAAGATTTCTTCTAGAGTTGGCTCACAAGAGTGAACCCCCATCAAATCTGTCGTGTCTAAATGTGGCAATTCTTCAAATGGAACTATCTGTTCTCGTCCATCGTTATAAACCACATGTACTTTCTTATCCACATGATACTTCTGAATAATATCTTGCGGACTTCCATACTCTATTAAATTTCCCTTATTCAAAAGAGATAAGCGATCACAAAGCAGAGTTGCCTCATTCATATCATGCGTGGTCAGAAAGATAGTTGTCCCCGCCTGCTTTAATTCTTGAAGTAGGGTATGAATCATCTTAGATGTTGTAGGGTCTAAACCACTAGTTGGCTCATCTAGAAAGAGGATCTTAGGAGCATTGAGAAGGGCACGAGCCAAGAACATTCGTTGTTTCATTCCAGTAGATAACTTTTCTGCGATAATATCTTTAGCATCTGCCAATCCAACCTGTTGGAGCACCTGATTTACTCTATCTGACTTGAGACCATATAACTTAGCATAGATGATCAGATTTTTGTAAAGACTCATCTTTTCATAAAAACCACTGCCATCACTAACAATACCAATTTGTTCCAAATCATTTGAGGTTAAATCTTGAGAATTCTTGCCTAACAAAACTGTTTTACCTTGATCTGCAGCCAACTGTCCTGTTAAGACATTAATCATGGTTGTTTTACCTGAGCCAGAAGGTCCAAGAAAACCAAAGATTTCACCCTCCTTAATCTCAAAAGAAATCTGATGAAGAGCTTTTTTGCTCCCAAAACTTTTGCTTACATTTTCAACACGAATCATAGAAACTCCTTTATTTGAAATAACGTTTCACCATAGGTAACTGCATCACATTGATATAAATATGGATGGCTCCTACAAGCAAGAAGGCTAGTAACTGAATCTCTCCTGTCAGTAAAGAAAAGAGAGCAATCAGAAAGTAGAGACCTGGCAAGACATAGTTATTTAATTGGAATAAAATCCGAAAACTCTGTTCCAAATTAGCCTTGCGCTCCCCTTCATCGTAAGAATCGAAATGCTCCAAGATATCCTTTGGTGTAGAGAAAAACACCAAACCAATCTGACGAACAATCGCAATAGTCTTAAAAAGATAATTTTGAGCATTGAAAACCAACACTAATCCCAAAAAGGAAAGGGATAAGGTTATATGGCTAATATCGAGTACAATTACTTCACTTCCTGAAATGAAGAGAGCCAATAAAATCGCTACGCTTGCACTATTAAAAGCAATAGTTCCAAACTCGAGATTCCGATACATCTGCACATAATAGGTTTCATTCAGATCATCATCCATTTCCTCTTGATACAAGGAGTGAAATTTTCTGCTTTTCTTTAAGAAATTGAAAGTCAAAAGAAGACTAATGAAACCTATCAGTAAACAAATACCTGATATCCATGGTATCAAGACTTTCACATCTAACATAATTTCGTGGGATTCAGCACGTGCCTTAAACATCCCTACAAACATGCCCAAGAAACCTCCCAAGACAATAGACATCAAAAATAACAATCCACGTTTCTTTTTCATATTCATTCTCCTTATTCACTTGCTAGGTTTTTGGATTTCTTTTCAATCCATTCAACTACTGGGATGAGGGCAAAGTAGGCCCAAATAAATTGGTCACTTTGATAGGGATTAAACCAGCCTAGATCCATCCCAATTAGTAGAAACACGCTGACTAATAGAGCTATGGCAACTACATAATAGATTACTTTATACTTGTTCATCATTTTTCTCCTTTTTCTTCAACCAATTGAAAATGGACAAGAGGACTAAGTTAATCCAAAACAAATACTTACTTTCAACAAAATAGAACCACCCCAGTAATGTTCCAATCATAGCAAAGGCATTCACAATAAGTGCAAGAACACTCATATAATAAACCACTTTATACATGTTCATCACTCGTCCTCCTCCAAGCGAAATACCGATTCGACTGTTTCGTTGAAAATCTGAGATATTTTCAAGGCAATCACAACGGACGGGGTGTATTCGTCCCGTTCTAATAGGCTGATAGTCTGTCTGGAAACCTCTGCTAGCTTGGCTAGTTCGGTTTGATTGAGACCATCGCGAGCCCGAAGCTCTTTTAGACGATTTTTTAGTTGCATGTTACACACCTACTCTCCGTCAAATTCAACGGCTTGGATATCCTCAATACGTTGCAACTTGAATTTTTCTTTCCCATTTTTATCGACATGACGTAGTTTGACCCATTCCTCATCAACATCCACAACTTCCCATAAAGATGTTCCAAACACTTGTCCAACGATTGTTGGATTTTTCCCAATTAATTCTTGCAATAATCTTGACATATCTATATTTCCTTTCTCTTTTCTTTCGATTACCTTTAACCTCTTCTCTAACCGCTTGATTTTTTTAGATTGACTACTATAAATCAAGACGAGAAAAGGAAAAAAAATCCATACCCACATGTGACTCCCTCCTATTTCTTTATTTCTTAACTTGCTTACATTGTAACACATCTTTTTCTTTTTGACAATTATATTTGTCAAAAAGTTTATGATTTTTGTCATTTTGCAAAAGAAAAAGGTCAGAGTAGTTTTCTGACCAGTTTTTCTGTTATTAAAACCCTAGTTTTTCAAAGATTTCTGAGAAGTTTTGGCTGATAGTCTCAAGCGACACTTGCACTTCTTCTCGGGTTTGATTGTTCTTGACCGTCACTTGTCCGCTTTCGACTTCACTCTCTCCTAGGGTGATGAGGGTCTTAGCCGCAAAGACATCGGCTGACTTGAACTGAGCTTTGAGTTTACGATTGAGGTAATCACGCTCTGCTTTGAAACCTTGTTGGCGAAGGGCTTGCACCAATTCCAAGGCCTTGACATTTGCCCCTTCGCCCAAAACTGCGATATAAACATCTAGGGCGTTTTCGATAGGGAGAGACACACCTTGCTTTTCAAGAATGAGAAGCAGGCGCTCTACACCAAGTCCAAAACCAAATCCAGCAGTTTCAGGACCACCAAAGTAAGCAACCAAGCCATCGTAACGACCACCCGCGCAGACTGTCAAGTCATTGCCCTCTATCTCAGTGATGAACTCGAAAATGGTGTGGTTGTAGTAGTCCAAACCACGCACCATATTGGTATCGATGATATAGTCTACTCCAAGATTTTCCAACATCTGACGTACAGCATCAAAATGAGCTTGACTTTCTTCATCAAGGAAGTCCAAGATAGAAGGCGCATTCTCTACTGCTACCTTGTCTTCTTTTTCCTTAGAGTCCAAGACACGGAGAGGATTTTCCTCCAAGCGACGCTGGCTATCCTTAGACAAGGTCTCCTTGAGCGGTGTTAAATAGTCAATCAAGGCTTGGCGGTAGGTCGCACGACTCTCAGGATTTCCAAGCGTGTTGAGGTGCAATTTGACACCTTGGATACCGATTTCTTTCAAGAAATGGGCCGCCATCGCGATTGTTTCCACATCGGTAGCTGGATTGCTTGATCCAAAACACTCAACACCAATCTGGTGGAATTGGCGCAAGCGCCCTGCCTGTGGACGCTCATAACGGAACATAGGGCCCATGTAGTAGAACTTGCTCGGCTTTTGCACTTCTGGGGCGAAGAGTTTATTTTCCACATAGGAACGGACAACGGGCGCAGTTCCTTCTGGACGGAGGGTGATATGGCGGTCACCCTTGTCATAGAAATCGTACATTTCCTTGGTTACGATATCGGTCGTATCTCCAACAGAGCGACTGATAACCTCGTAATGCTCAAAAATAGGCGTGCGCACTTCTGCATAGTTATAGCGCTTGAAAATCTCACGGGCAAAGCCCTCAACGTACTGCCATTTGGCAGATTCAGCAGGTAAAATATCCTGCGTTCCTTTTGGTTTTTGTAATTTCATAGGGAATCCTCTTTAAACTTAATAGTCTTATTTTACCATAAATAGAGGGATTAAAACAGTGAGAAAAAAATTAGGATTTAGATATCATTTTTGAGATTAATAACTGTCAAAAGAATAGCTATCAAGGAGAGACCAACAAATAGCATCCAAGTCAACTGTATATTCCACACAGCTATAAGTGAAAAATAGGCTGTTCCCACAGGTATGGATAAGGTAAACAATAAACCTAAAAAATTACTGGTACGAGCTAGAACCTCTGGAGCTAGATTTTTCATGAGCATGGCACTAATCTTTGGTTGAACTTTACCAGACATATACAGAGTTAAAAATAGAAATAGCAAACCAAGCACGACTTGATTGAATACATTAGCCAGACCAACTAGACTAAGTCCTACGGTCACCCACATCATCAATCTAGGCAAGGACTGCTTCCCAAAATAATCATTGCCCGTAAGGCTACTGATGATGACTGCTACTACAGCACCGACTTGACTGATAAATAACGCCTCTGTGTAAGAAAAATTCAAGAGAGAATGGCTCAAAAAGAAGATATTGTAGATGCCCCCTAAGGAACCACCCAAGGCATTGATAAGCAAGACAGCAAAGATCATGAAGCCAAAGTTTTTCTGTCCACCTTTAAGAAAAACAAGGCGTAAATTTCGGTAAATTGTTAGGAACTGGTCTTTGATAGAAAGCTTCTCATTTTTTAGTGATTCACCATCAGCGGATGAAATCGACAGTCTCAATTTGCTTTTTCCTAAAAAGAGGATAACGGCTGATACTAGGAAAAAACAGGCATTGATTCCCGCAACGAGAGAAAAATTATTGACCGATAGCCCTAAGAGCCAGACTCCGAAAGCTTGACCACCAATGGCTGAAATATAGGTGATAAACTGTGAAAAAGAATAAGCTTCCATCAAATCCTCTTCAGCTACTTTTTCCTTAATAAGAGGCATGCGCAAGCCACCTGCAAAATCACTGATGACATCACTAATGACGTTGATCAAACACAGGCTAGAAAAGGCAAATAAACTAGCTTGCTGAACAACTAGGGCTGCCAGAAAAAATAAAACCGCCTGAAACAAACCGCTGTAGGTCATCCATTTGACCTTGTCCCTTGTGTAATCTGCCCGAATCCCTACAAAAACTGTAAAGAGAGTCGGAAGAAGCATGACAATATTCGCCATAGCAACCGCAAAAGATGCTTGTGGCAAGGTCGATGCATAGACGATAAATACCAGATTGAAAATCGAAGCACCAAAGGCATTGAAGAAGCGTGACAAAGTCAAAAGACGATAAGCTTGATTTCTGAACAATAATTTCATAGGTAATCTCCCTTCTTGTTATAATCCCTATATGAAGTATGACTATAGTATATCACTTAGAAATTGAAAGGGAAAACTTTTGAATATATGCAACACACAAAATAAGTAAAACAACGATAAAATCTCTTTGATGACACGAGAGAGGACAAGAGTTTTATCGCTTCAAATTTCAAATTTTTTTCTTGGTTTGCAGATATTCAACAATCGGTCGGATTTCTGTAGTATTCGGCAGATTTGTGACAGCCAAGCATCTCAAAAATACGGACAGCATCTTCCATCTTTTTCTGCCCTTCCTTGACTCTGCCCTGCTTGCTATCAAGAAGACCTTCAGCCCACAAATAGACAATTCGGAAATAGGTCTCATTTTCCTTGTAGAAATGCTCTTTGATGACACGTTTAAAATAAGAGGCATTGGTAAATTCTTCACACTCAATACTGGCTAAAAAACCATTCAATAGTATAGTGTGAAAAAGGTTTCGATTGCCAGACATTTCCATTAGAAAATCAGATTTTCGTACCATCTCTCTAACATATCTAGTAAAAAGAGAAACAGATAAGAATGGAGAACTGATTGAGAACAAATTGAGTTCATAGATTCCCCAAATCTCGGTAGAAAACAAGTAGTCATGAAGGACTTTCGCTTCCTCTGCCGTTAACTCTACGCTTTCATCCATGCTCTTCATATAAGACTTGATAATAATGGCATTTAGAATATGTTTCTGTTTGTTTTGAGAATGGGTATGCTTTTGATACTCCTTGCGATACAGGTCCTCAAGCGGAGCTATATTCTTTGGATCCAAGACATCTATTATTTCTTTTCTCAACTCAGAATCTGTATCATACTGAAAACCTCTCGCCAGAAAGAGGATTTCCTCTACACTGGCAGATATATTTTCTATGGCAAATAGAAACTTTTCCACCGAAAGCTCACTCTGACCTGTTTCAAATCGGGACAACATGGACGGAGAAAATTGTCCCCCAGTTGCTTGTCTCAGCGAGATATTTCTTGACTCTCGTAATTGTCTAAAGACTTTTCCAATCTGCTCCATAGGCTTCCCCTTGATTCCGTATTTTCTTCATTTTATCATATTTTTCAGAAAATTCATCAAAAACTTGCCAAATTGTCAGAATTATGAGAAAATAGAGGATATTTATCAGGTGGAGGGACTGTAATGAGAGAGGATATCAAAATCAATGACCGCGCTTTGGCCTTACAAGACCAAATTATCGAAAAACTAGAGAAGGTTTTTGATACAGATGTGGAATTGGATGTTTACAATCTAGGACTGATTTATGAAATCAATCTGGATGAAACGGGTCTCTGCAAGATTGTCATGACCTTCACTGACACTGCCTGCGATTGTGCAGAAAGCTTGCCTATTGAAATCGTGGCAGGTCTAAAACAAATCGAGGGGATAGAAGATGTCAAGGTTGAAGTTACCTGGTCGCCTGCATGGAAGATCACACGAATCAGTCGCTACGGCCGTATTGCCCTTGGACTACCACCTCGTTAAGCAGGCAAATCACTTTTGAAGATGAAAAGAAGCAAGCCGAAGTTGGCTTGCTTTTTGATACTCAATGAAAATCAAAGAGCAAACTAGGAAACTAGCCGCAGGCTGTACTTGAGTACGGCAAGGCGACGTTGACGTGGTTTGAATTTGATTTTCGAAGAGTATGAGTTTATTTTTTACCTGACTTGTCCATATTCCAGAAGTCTGTCACGGCTCCGCGTGAAGCGGATGATACGATGTGGGCATATTTACCAAGGACACCACGACTATAAAGTGGTGGCAAAGTTGTTTCTGCCTTGCGTTTTTCAAGTTCTTCTTCCGATACGGCCATGGAAATTTCTTTGGTATCTTGGTCAACCGTAACGATATCACCTGTACGGAGATAAGCAATCGGTCCACCATCCTGAGCTTCAGGAGCGATATGTCCAACAACCAGACCATAAGTACCACCAGAGAAACGTCCGTCCGTCAAGAGGGCCACCTTATCTCCCTGACCTTTACCAACAATCATTGATGAAAGTGACAGCATCTCAGGCATACCAGGGCCACCCTTAGGTCCAACGAAACGAACAACGACTACATCGCCATCAACGATTTCATCTGTCAGAACGGCCTGAATCGCATCTTCTTCTGAGTCAAAGACCTTAGCTGGTCCAACGTGACGACGCACTTTCACACCTGATACCTTGGCAACCGCACCGTCAGGGGCAAGGTTCCCGTTCAAGATGATAAGCGGTCCATCCGCACGTTTTGGATTTTCAAGTGGCATGATAACTTTTTGACCTGGAGTGAGGTCTGCAAAGTCAGCCAAGTTTTCAGCTACAGTCTTACCAGTACATGTAATGCGGTCTCCATGAAGGAAACCATTTGCCAAGAGATATCTCATAACCGCAGGCACACCACCGACTTCGTAGAGATCTTGGAAGACATACTGACCAGATGGTTTCAAGTCAGCCAAGTGAGGCACACGTTCTTGGATCGTATTGAAGTCCTCAAGTGACAAGTCAACATTGGCAGCATGGGCAATGGCAAGCAAGTGAAGAGTGGCATTTGTAGAACCACCGAGAGCCATAGTTACAGTGATAGCATCTTCAAAGGCTTCACGAGTCAAGATATCTGATGGTTTGAGACCAAGCTCCAACATCTTAACAACAGCACGTCCTGCTGCTTCGATATCTTCTTTCTTATCAGCTGATTCAGCTGGGTGAGAGGATGAACCTGGCAAACTCATACCCAAAACTTCGATAGCGGTCGCCATGGTATTAGCAGTGTACATACCACCACAGCCACCAGGGCCAGGGCAGGCATTACATTCAAGACGTTTTACGTCCTCAGCTGTCATGTCACCGTGGTTCCATTTTCCGATACCCTCAAAAACAGAAACCAAGTCGATGTCTTTGCCATCAAGATTTCCCGGTGCAATGGTTCCACCATAAGCGAAAATAGCTGGAATATCCATATTTGCAATAGCAATCATAGATCCAGGCATGTTCTTGTCACAGCCACCGATAGCGACGAAGGCATCCACGTTGTGACCACCCATAGCCGCTTCGATGGAGTCCGCGATGATATCACGAGATGTCAAAGAGAAACGCATACCAGGCGTTCCCATGGCAATCCCGTCCGCTACAGTGATAGTCCCAAACTGCACAGGCCAAGCGCCTGCAGATTTGACACCCTCTTTAGCCAATTTCCCAAAATCATGCAAGTGGATGTTACATGGTGTATTTTCCGCCCAAGTCGAAATCACTCCCACAATCGGTGTTTCAAAGTCCTTATCTGTCATACCAGTCGCACGAAGCATAGCACGGTTTGGTGATTTTACCATACTGTCATAAATGCTACTGCGGTGACGTTTATCTAATTCAGTCATTTGTTCCCTCTCATTTCAGTTTTTACTATTATAGCACATTTTAAAAGCAATGAACAGAAGAAAATTCTTGAATTTTCAGAAAATTTCGATTAATTCGGTTGATGACCTTTTAATTTTTTCATCTTTTTTTGTCAAGTAACTTTACTTTACAAAAAAAATGTGTTATCCTAGTATGGTTGATGAAAATCAGTAGATTGAATCGAATATAAATACCTAAAGGAGAAATCAAAATGGCAGTACCTGCACGTCGCACTTCAAAAGCGAAGAAAAACAAACGTCGTACACACTACAAAGTAACAGCTCCATCTGTAAACTTTGACGAAACTACTGGAGATTACTCACGTTCTCACCGTGTATCACTTAAAGGATACTACAAAGGACGTAAAATCGCTAAAGCTGCATCAGCTGAATAATAGAAGGGAGATACCATGCGCGTAAATATTACACTTGAACACAAAGAATCTGGTGAACGCTTGTACCTTACTTCTAAAAACAAACGTAACACTCCAGACCGTCTTCAATTGAAGAAATACTCACCAAAACTTCGCAAACACGTTGTGTTTACAGAAGTTAAGTAATACAACATACAGAAAGCCTATGAAATCAACATTTCTAAGGCTTTTTCTTTTAAGTTTAGCAAAATAACTGAATTTTAACTGATTATAATAATCAAGAGATTATTTTAGACAAATCTATCATAGCTTGTTCAATCTTATGTTTTCCTTTTTGCATAACATGAAGATAGATTTTTTCTATTTCTCTACTATCTTCTGAATGTCCCACAAACTCTCGAATAACGTTTAAGCTTACATTCTTATCAGCCATGACTGAAACAAAACTATGTCGGAACATATGGGGAACTATGTGAACAGGCCTACCAAAATCAACTAGGTCATCAATATCCTTATAGGATTTTCCACTTTTCTTATTATACTTAGCGGACTGACTAGTTCCACCTCTTAAGAACATTGAAATTTCTGTATGATACAATGGACTGCCCTGCTGGTTCTTCCCTTTTATGTATACCCTAGTAAAAATATATCCCATATCATGATAAGTCGGATTAAATCTCGCCTGAAACTTATTTCTTTCAATATATTTAAGTAAAATTTGTTCTACTTTTGGTGACATCGGAATAGTTCTAACGCTTTCTTTAGTTTTTAGAATTGCTCTATATCGTTCCTTCTCATCACGCAAGCCTTCTTCTGCCATTTCTTTGTCAGTCTTATTATGGCTTGCCCTCTGCCAATGAACCTTAATGAGTTTATTCTTGAAATCTAGAACATCTTCATTCAAACCTAATGCTTCACTCGGTCTCATACCTGTCAAGTAGATAATTCTGAGTACATCAGCAACTAGTTCATTATTATGTCGCTTAGTCCAATTTTCAATAATTTTAAATACTTGATTAGCCTCTTCAACTTCAAGATATTTTTCAGCTATATCTTCCCTAAGTTTCGCCTGCTCTTCTGCACTTGTTAGTGTCTTACGCTTAACCCTCTTATTCAAAATAGGGTGTTGCGACGCTGTCAATTCTCCTTGTTCTACCGCCCAATCAAATATCATTTTAAGATAGATATGAATGTTCTTTGAAGTTCCCTCACTTGCATTATTTATAATATCTTGCATTTTTTCCTGTTCCATACAGAACTGTTTAAGGCTCATATTTTCGTTGAAATATGGGGAAATATGCTGGTTATAAACACTAACTCTAGTCTTTAGAGTATTCTTGGCAGGCTTAACACGATTGACCCACCACTTAAAAGCTAAACCGTATAATTCACTGTTTTCATCATACGGTCTAGCTATCTCTTTGAGGCATAAAGTTTTACTAGGCTCTAATTTCTTTGGTTTTTCTCCAGTCAAATCTAATACGGTTTCATCAATCATTTCATTTAATATCTTTGAAACTTTTGTAATCAGCTGACTATTCTTTATATCAGAAATAAGTAACTTCTCATGTCCCTTACTGTCCTTTCCTGTTGGTATTGCCTTAGTCGTATACCACCCTTTATTTTCTCCCCTTGTAAGGTACTTATAACGACTTTTTGTTATCAAAGGATGAGTATATCTCATTGCAAACTTAACAAGCACGTTGCCCTTTTTAGAAGGGTCTGGTTTCCATTGATAAACAGTTAGAACTCGAGTAGTCTTACCTACCTTCATTTTTACCCCCTTATACTAAGCTATAACTGCCTCATTTTCATGGAAAATCTTATAATCAAACCAATCTTTAAATACCTCCGCATGAATAAAGACATTCCCATGAGTTCCACAAATTCCAAAAGAATATGGACTATTTCTCATTTGACGAATGTAGTGATCCAATGTAGGTAATTTCATACCCTTCCAAAGTTCATCTAAAAATTCTTTCTTCCGATACCAATTTTTAGTTAAATCATAGTCTGACTTTGTCTTAAGCTCTATCATTGGAATACTTTCCTTTCTTATGCTATAATCTAGTTAGTTAATTTTTAGAGGCGACTTATTTTCAAGTCGTCTTTTTTTGTCCCCAAAATTGAGAACTATTCTGCTCTCTTACATATTGCTCTATATCCTTTTCATCGTTATCAGTTAGCCTCGAAAGCCCCTCTTTAAGTAAGCTTTGAATGTATTCCTCTGCCTTTTGAACATCATAGGCCTGATACTTTGCAATATAGACTTTTGCTAATGTTTTCGCAACTTGTTTCTCTGTCCAAGCCTCAGACTGCCGTAGTGTCGTTTTAGCCCTTGTAATACTAAGAACTGTCTGGTTTTCAGTTCCTAGATAATCTATCCACCACTTGACTTTTTTTCTTCTCCAATGATTGCTATCTGTCGCATTTGGACGAACAAAGCGATAATGACCATTGATAGCTTCAAAATAGATTGACGATAATGGACGTTTTAAAAATAACTGCTCTGCAATTATATTAGCCTTTTCCTGCCAACATCTAAGCTCTGCGCGAATCCAAGACGGAACTTCTACAAGCTCTTGCTTACCAAGTTGCTCCATGCGTTTATTATATATGCACCACTGCTGATTACCTCGTGAACCTATTGCAACTGTTTCTCCTACACGCTCACCAGAATCTAGAACTGATTTCTCATGATATTCAAAGTGTTTTGCTTTCGAGACACATAATCCTTTCTTGCAATAGTCATATATACGTTGGACATCTAAGCTACCGTCAAATATGTCGTGGGCAATATCTAAACGAGTGAAATTAACATTATACTGGTATAAACGAGTAATTAAGGCAATCCAATTATTTTCGTTACTGTTTAAAAATTCTTCATATTGACGACAACCTTGCCCTTTTAATTCAATAAATACACCCATAGAAAGCCTATCAGCATTAAAATACACCTTAATTTCTGAACAAGAATAATGTTGCTTATACTTATTTATGCCCCAATCATTCAATGTAAAGTTTTCAAGAGGAATCAAAAGGATGTCAGTCAGAACTCTTTCTGGCGGGACATCCTTAACACTTACAGCAAAATAATCTATTCTAACTGTATTCATAGGATTATTCTCCTAGAACTTTAATATCCTCACACACAATTTTTACACCTGCCCAATTACTTCTAGCCATGTTCCAAGCTAGTCTAACCTTAGGCCGAATCAATTCAACAGAAACATTCAACAAAGAATCATTTTGAGCAAGCTTTGCAATCTTATCCAGATTTCCGATAATTTCTAGGTTAATCGCTTTTAAGTCATCAGTAGAAATTCCCATTTCAGTTAGAACTTTCACTTTGTCAGCGTCAAGCACAGTAGAAGTAATTTTACTTACTTCATCTGTCTTCACGTTTTCGCCGTTGACTTCTTTGTATTTGTTGTTCACCCTAACTGACAAAATCACTACTTTCTTAGGAATATCAAACTGTGACATTTCAAGGTCAAGCAATCCAATTTTAATGTTTGTATCTGTCATATTGTAAACCATATTTTTTCTCCTTTAATTCCGTATCCTACATGAAAACACCTCTCATCCTTACTCTCCCAAGAGTTTGCGACCTCTTGGTACAACTAGCAAGCCGTAACCCCTTACGTACCAAGGGTTTAGAGTACATTTCATGTATGTGTGCACCCCCTATTAGTACTGGGGCTGTTTTTTCTGACCTCCTGCAAAGCAGTCGGTTGGCTCTTTCTCCCTAGCAAAAAGAGGAACGCTCCGCTCGATTCTGCCCCTCCTGGGCAATCGTCCCTCCCTATTTTGCTAGCTCGAAAGACCGTCATCTGAGTTTGGTAAAATACTCAACGGTTCATTGTTTATCCTCGTTAATACCTCTATTTGCCTTTTTGATAAATCTTCAAGAGACTTACCCTCCATAGCTAATGCCCACCACACAGTTTTTTCAATCGTACAATTAGGGCAGGTTCTGGGGGATAAAATTCTAAAACTACCCATTATTGGAGGATATTCCCATCCTTTATCAAAAGCTAAATCTGAATCAATGATTTCACTTTTTTCACATACCTCGCAAATATGCTTCAACAGCATTTCAAATACCACCTTACATTATTCTAATTCATCTACAATTTGCATATGTACTACTTGTAAAATTTGTAACAAAGCTTTATAAGGATTTTCATCACATTCAGTAGCACCCATTAAACTGCCGTTCGATAACTTGACAACAACACTAATTTCGTTCATTTCTCATCCTCATATACCTATCACAAGCTTCGTCAAAATATTCCTCAAAGTCTAATTCATCAGACTTAAACGGTGTCTCGACATACCGAGGAGTAGGGATAACCCCATCTATTTGAATGTACCCTGTCCCAATGTCGCAAGTTTTATAATCAATATCTTGACTTGAAAACATCATGCGACAGGAGTCAGAATCAGCCGTAGTTGCTCCTAATAAAAGAGCTACCCCAAAATTCTGTCTCATATAGGTAGGAATGAAGTCACTAGATGCCCTTTGCAAACCGACTATCACCTCTATTGAAGCTTGGCGTGATTTTACTAATAGACTTCCAAGGTTCGACATTGCCTCTTGATAGGCTTGTTTCCCTTCTTTAGTCGTTTCTGCCTCTGTTTTGAAAGCAATCCCCTCATCAAGCACAATTATCAGAGGAGTGTTCCCCTTAACTTCAGCCCACGATAACACTTTTCCTTTAGAAATATAGGTATCTGGGTTATCCGCCATAACCTGAAAGCGTCTATTCATTTCCAAGACAGCCTCGCGAAGGGCACCAGAAATTTGAAAGGGAGAATTATAAACTACTTTATAGCCTAACCTATCCTCTAACTTTTTACCAACAACAAAAGAGAGTTCTCCTTTTTTGGGGTCTAATAACTTAATTTCAGAACCTAAACACAAGTATTGAGCCACTAGGTTCTCTATCATCACTGTTTTCCCTGATTTGGTCGAGCCAGCTAGGAGTACATGCGGAGGAGACCCGAACTCCCAACTAACGCTTTCAGAGATTGTTATCACGTTTTCATTGTGTAGAGTATCCTCCCAAGAAATTCTTTTCTCGGGATATTTTCTGAATGTATACTTAACAGAACTACAAGTCTTTACTTTTTTTTCCAAGTTTAAATTCAAACAAGCACTCAAATATACATCTAACTCTGACACCTTATTAGAGAAATTATCACCCATAACATAAGCATAAACAACTATATATTCCTCATCTATAGAAAATTCAAGAACCACGGAACGAACTATAACTCCGTCAGAAGAAGATATAAATAGGTTGTTAGATTCGAGCAAGAAGAGTAATCGCTCCCTTATAGCAAGGATGGGCTGTATTCTATTGTATAGTTCACTCAGCTTAGATATAAATTTATTGGCGATTAAAATTTCTAAGACCACAGCCAAAACTAGTAAAAGTCCTGAGATGTTAAAGATTAAAACCAGTAAAATAAAGATAAAGATTTGAGATAGTATAGAAGCCCAATAAAAATTCTTCATTAAGGAGGTTGATAATATGTACGACTCACAAAGGGAGACCCTACGATTTATACGAAACATATTTTACCTCATCTTATTTCTTATATCCTTGATAATAAAAGAAAGAGCGATAAGCTTAACCCTTAAGAAATAGTAAAGAAAAGCCACAAAAAAAATGAAAGCTATAAGGGACAATACTATACTTAAGAGGGAGCCAAAACCTGCGGGATTATACACAGATAAAAGAGCGAAGACGAACATACAAAAAAAGCAAAATCTATATTTCTTTATCATTGTTTTTTCCTCTTTTAAACATAGCTGGTAATATCGATAAAAATTGAATTAAAAAGACTATAAAAGCTACGACTAAGGCAAATTTCGCAGATAAAAATGGATTATAAGAAGAAAATTCCAAATGCGCTCCAAACCCAGCAAAAAAGCTGATAATTAACAATAAAGTCAGAGAAGTTGTTTTCCAGAAGTATTCATTAACTTTCATTTTCGTATTTCCTTTCAAATTTTAAAAATAAAGGGAGGGATTAACCTAACCTCCCCTACCAAATCAATAATATTCGACAATAGTAGTATAGAATGATTCACCACTATAGCTGTAGTTAGCCTCATTCATCAATACCATTCTAGATTTATCAGATACACGATGCTTTTGACGATTTAATACAATAATATTCTCAGCAAATTTTTTCAAAGTTGGTTCATTAATTTTATCAAATGGTAATTTTCTCATAAGTAACTCCCTAGATTCATCGTCTAAAAGAAAGCATGGTGACTCGTCTGGATTAAACCTCTGTACACGTTTCACCCCATGAGAATTAGGAAAGACCATTCCCTCAATATCAACCAGTTCTTTAAATGTTTTCATATTTTCTTTCTCCTTAAATTAAAATTTTAAAATTAAATATAGTTTATTTTTGAATTATATCTTGAATGGAGAAGCTCGACTGTTACTCATATTCACAACCTCATTTTAAAAGTATATTTCTTGTATACATCAAGTATGTATCAAGTGTAAATCATGGTTATATCATATCATGCCGGGAGACAAAAATCAAGGGGGCAACATTACATCTTTGTTGCATATGTATTACATATTAGATACATGAATATATATTTATTGTTGCAAAAAAAAGACGCTCAGTGCGTCAATTAATTATTATTTTCAAAATCTATAATCTCAGACTCCAGACTTTCAAAAAGTTCCTTTATCGCTAGATTAATCACCCAAGTCCTATTCTCTCTTTCAAGCATATTTTTTTCTTTAAAAAACTTAGCTAGTCTTGGTAAATTAATTTCATTCTGTTTATTCAAATAAAAATTTGTTAATTTCGCCATAATATTCCTCCTACATAATATATATCATAAAAACACATACTTTTCAAGTAATTCCTATCCAAAAACTTCTCTACACACTTTGTACATCTGATATAATACCTTTGATGAACTATCATAACGAGTAATTTTGTTTAGTACTTCTACAAACTAATGTACTCCATAAATTGAAACTACAACGCCCTTATCTAATTAAGAAAATATCTAACCTATGATAAAGCAATACTAATAAGTGCTATATTCTGATTTCCAAAGAATATTAATTTATCGTAACTGATTCCTAACTGATTAAATTTCAATAAATTCATATTTCTCTATTTACCATTTATTTTATTTTAGGTAGAAATGCTATCAAATCAAGGTTTTCAAATATCATTACATACCTTTAAAACAACATCTTCTTCACAGAAGTTAAATAGAGATTCACTACACGTCAATAGATGTGAGAAGCTTTGATTTTAAGCAATGTAGTGAAATTTAAAATTTCACTACATTGCAATAAAAATCAACCGAATCACTACCTTTTTCACTACCTTTTTTTGAAATAAGAATATTGATTCGGACAATTAAAAGCAAGAGGAACTCCATTATGAGGTTTCTCTTTTTTTATATTTTCATTCCTAAAAATTTTTGAAATAGAGTAATCTTTTCTAAAATTTTTGGAATCCAAAACGCAGTTCAATAATATGCACTATTTTTTCTTGAACAAGCGAATGTAATCCTGTTTGCTATGAATAATATCTGATACAAAGACAGCTTTTCTGTCCTCTAAAATATGATAGAAGGCTAGGTAATCGCCTAAAATGATGCTTCGAGTTTTGTGGGGTGGGTATATAATCACTCCTACTCTTTCATCAGCATCAAATCCTGCTTCCGGGAAAACTTCAAGACGTTCCAATCCGTAAAGAATATTCTTAACTGTGTTTGCTCCTGCCTGTTCTGAAAAGTAGTTAGCTGAGATATAATCTTTAATACCTCTTAGCTGTTCTTGTACCGTTTCTGAGATAATCAGGCTATATACATTCTCGTTAAATTCCAAGGTTAGCCCTCACTT
The DNA here is from genome assembly GCF_030217725.1 of Streptococcus sp. UMB1203. GTDB lineage: Bacteria > Bacillota > Bacilli > Lactobacillales > Streptococcaceae > Streptococcus. The sequence goes on from NZ_JASOOK010000005.1 coordinate 66,386, forward strand.
CATCAAGGCTGTAAGTTCTTCCATGTTCTAAATCGTCAAAGCTACGGGCAATTTCAGCACGCAACCCTGATAGAAGTTCTTCTCTTTCTTTGTCTACTTGAGTTTCAAATGGCAAGGCTTTATTTTCTACAATGTGTTCTAAAAACAAGTTAAAACTAGCTGTCATATCAAGATTTTGCGCTGTGATAATAGCTTTAGCCTTCTCTAACAAGTCTCTGTTAGTCTTAAAGTTTACCTGTGTGTTTTTTTCTAAAACATTCATAGTAGCACCTCCTTTTAGACTATTATATCACTTTAAACTATACAGGTCTAGTTGCGTATAGATACTTATAGCTGGTAGTAAAAACAAAAAAAGCACTAAGGGAAAACGCCCCAAAGTGCTTAATATCAAGGCTCTAAAGCCTATCTTATTCAATAAAATATTACAACATTTTGTTGTAGAATTCAACGACAAGTGCTTCGTTGATTTCTGGGTTGATTTCGTCGCGTTCTGGCAAGCGAGTCAATGAACCTTCCAATTTTTCAGCGTCGAATGATACGAATGCTGGACGTCCAAGAGTAGCTTCTACTGCTTCAAGGATTGCTGGAACTTTCAATGATTTCTCACGAACTGAGATCACTTGACCTGGAGTTACGCGGTATGATGGGATATCAACGCGTTTTCCGTCAACAAGGATGTGACCGTGGTTTACGAATTGACGAGCTTGACGACGAGTAGTCGCAAGACCAAGACGGTAAACAACGTTATCCAAACGACGTTCCAAAAGAAGCATGAAGTTGAAACCTAGGATTCCGCCTTTGATTTTTGTAGCTTGTACGAACAAGTTACGGAATTGTTTTTCACCTACACCGTAAGTGAAACGAAGTTTTTGTTTTTCAGCCAATTGCAAACCGTATTCTGACAATTTAGAACGGTTGTTTGGTCCGTGTTGTCCTGGTACGTAGTTACGACGTGCCAATTCTTTACCTGTACCTGTAAGTGAAAGGCCAAGGCGACGAGCTTGTTTCCAAGATGGTCCTGTATAACGTGACATGTGAATGTCCTCCTGATATAAATAATATTTTGGTGGAAATAGTCACTTAGAAAGCCCTGATTCGTGCAGATGCCCTTCGCCTAAACAGCCAAGGTTACTTATCATAAGACACCTGTTGACGAGCTTCATGCTTTCCTGCTGATATTTCACACAAAATCCATTTTACCATGAATGGCTAGATTTGTAAAGGGGTTTTAAGCTTTATTTTCATTGCCAGAGAGATTGAGAAGGAGGGTAAAGGTGCTTCCTAGACCGTACTGGCTAGTAACTGTGATTTCCCCACCCAATTGATGGGCCAATTCACGCGCAATCGCAAGCCCTAAGCCATGACCACCTGTTTTCATATTACGCGAAGTTTCGACACGATAAAGACGTTTGAAAATATTCTCCAAGTCCTCTGGGGCAATCCCCTGTCCCTCATCGGTCACACTGATTGAAAGCTGGTTATTTTCCAGCTTAGCCACCACCTCCAGCTTGGTTCCTGGAGCAGAATATTTAAAAGCGTTATTGACCAGATTCACCAAGATACGAGAAAGTTTGGCATAATCTCCTTCAATCCGGGCAGACTCTGGGATTACCTGCAAATGGACATCTCGCTCCTCCTGCTCAATCAAGAACTGAAATTCACTCATGCACTCAATCAAGAGCTGGTCCAAAAAAATGCTGTCTTTGCTGGTCGTTTCGACCTGATTTCTAGCTGTGTTTAGGGTCAAAAAATTCAACTCCTCAACCAGTTTATTGAGTCTTTCAGTCTGACGCCCAATGGTTGCTAGATAATGGTCCTGTTCGCCTTCCTTGATAACCCCATCCAAAATCCCTTCTACCGTCGCTTGGATCGAAGTGATGGGGGTCTTGATATCATGCGAAAGTTGAGCAATCATCAAGCCCTTTTCTCGTTCGCTTTCTTCCAAGGAATCAAAGGTGGCCTGCAAATCATGGGACATTTCATTGAAAGCTTGGCCTAATTGTTGAAATTCTACAGGGCCTTGAACCTCCAGATTTGATGGAAAATCCTTGTCTGCTACCCTCTTGGCATGTTCCTTGAGTTTGCCCAATGAAGTAAAGACTGGCGATAGGAGAAAGAGACTAATCCCAGCACCGATAAAACTAGCCACGAGAGTCATACCCACTAGGAAATAAATCTCTCTTTCTTCAATTAGCATTCGCTGGATGGCCCAAAAAACCACGATAATCGTTAGGAGTGTTGAAATGATATACCCTACTAAAATATAACTTTTTAATTTCATTGACTACCTCGCGCTTTCTCAATTTTGTAGCCCAAGCCCCAGACGGTTTTAATGGTCGGTGTTTCTGTACTAGAATGTTTAGCTAGCTCCTGTCGCAGAGCATGAATATGAACATTCAAGGTATTAGTATCATCCACATAGTCTTCTTGCCAGACCTTTTCATAGAGGTCTGTCTTAGAGAAAACTCGTTCTGGATTGCTGGCTAAAAGCCATAGAAGTTCGAAGGATTTGACTGTTAAATCAAGTCCCACATCTCCGACTTGGACCTCATGGCTACCGTGATTCATCCGTAAATCCCCGAGACTGACGACCTCTGTCTCACCTCCACGATGAAGGCGACGCAAGATATTGTGGACACGCAAAACCAGCTCACGAGGGCTAAAGGGCTTGGCAATAAAGTCATCTGCCCCTAAGCTCAGGCCATAAATCTTGTCCTGCTCGCTAGTCTTAGCCGTGATAAAGAGAAAAGGCTGATCTGGAGATTGATACTGGACTTCGCTAATCAAATCATAACCATCCATCCGAGGCATCATGATATCTGTAATAATCAAATCAATCGGTTTTCGCTTGAAGATTTCTAAGGCCTCTACCCCATCATGGGCCACCAAAACCTGATATCCTGCCTGAACCAGATAACGTTGATGAATATCTGTGATTTCTACCTCGTCGTCAACGAGTAAAATTGTCTTTCCCATCTGTCTCTCCTTTGAAAAAAACAGTGCTATACCACAATAGTATAACACTATTTTAATCTCTTTACGAACATTCTAAACGATATCTGGATTTTTCATATCCTAGATAGAAAGTCTGTAGCTAGACTAGTCATTTTCCTCTTTTTTAGCTTTCAAACCGATGCCACCTAGCAGACCTGCCAAGGCTAATCCAAAGAATCCAATAGTAGCCATTGATGTTTGGGCTTCACCAGTATATGGAAGCATGTCTTTTTGGTCTTTCATGTGATCAGCCATCATTGGACTTGACACCTTGTTAGTAGACGCCATCTTGCCTTCATCAGACATTTTGCTTGAGGTTGCTGCGACTTGGTCTTGCTTCATACTTGGAGTTGCCATTGGTTGGCTGGCATTCATAGTTTTGTCCTGCTCTTTGTTAGGCATCATCTTATCCTGACTAGCAGCTGGCATTTTAGATTTCATCTCATCTTGATTGGCACTAGGCATTTGATCTTTCATATTAGACGCATCTTGATGACTATTCATCATTGGAGCCTGCATAGCTGAACCATTAGAAGAAGGGACGAAACCTGACTGCATCGGAACAAGAGACTGATGTCCGTTCAAGTTTACTGTCAAATCCTTAGTTGCTACAAGGTTAGTCAAATCAGCCTTGCCATCTTTAGCACCGTACACCTTGATGGTAGCTTTATAGCTTTGAGTACCATTTTGTTTCAACAAGTCAAGAAGCTCTTTGTCTGATTTACCTTGGGTGCCTGCCAAATCCACTTCATAGAAGTAAAGGCCTTTGCCCAATTTTTCTACTGGTGGAAGAGCAGGATTTTTAGCTGAACCGTTGTCTGACCATGGAGCCTTGTCTGAGGCTTTCAAGATAAGACGAGTCAACATACCGTCACCGGCGAAGAATTCGTATGGAATAACTTGGTTAACACCAGCTGTGAATGGCCCTGGGAAGTTGGCTTTATCAAGGTAGCTAGCCGGAACATCCACTGTATCTTTAGTATTATCAGCCACGCCTTTTTGCACTTCAGCTGGGGTCGTCAAGCCGTTCAAGTTGACATCCAAATCCTTAGTCGCTACAAGGTTGCTCAAGTCTGCCTTGCCGTCTTTAGCACCGTACACTTTGATGGTAGCTTTATAGCTTTGAGTGCCGTTTTGTTTCAAGAGGTCAAGAAGAGCTTTATCAGATTTTCCTTGAGTGCCGGCCAAGTCTACTTCATAGAAATAGAGACCTTTGCCCAATTTTTCTACTGGTGGAAGAGCTGGATTTTTAGCTGAACCATTGTCTGACCATGGGGCCTTGTCAGAAGCTTTCAAAATCAGACGAGTCAACATACCATCACCAGCGAAGAATTCATATGGGATAACTTGGTTAACACCGGCTGTGAATGGGCCAGGGAAGTTCGCTTTATCCAAGTAAGTGGCTGGGACATCTACTGTATCTTTGGTGTTGTCGGCTACGCCTTTTTGCACTTCAGCTGGGGTGGTTAAGCCATTCAAATTGACATCCAAATTTTTAGTCGCTACGAGGTTGCTCAAGTCTGCCTTGCCATCTTTAGCACCGTACACTTTGATGGTAGCTTTATAACTTTGAGTTCCGTTTTGTTTCAAGAGATCAAGCAACTCTTTATCTGATTTACCCTGAGTACCTGCCAAATCTACTTCGTAGAAGTAAAGGCCTTTGCCCAATTTCTCTACTGGTGGGAGAGCTGGATTTTTAGCCGAACCATTGTCTGACCATTGGGCTTTATCAGAAGCTTTCAAGATAAGACGAGTTAACATACCGTCACCGGCGAAGAACTCGTAAGGAATAACTTGGTTAACACCAGCTGTGAATGGGCCTGGGAAATTGGCTTTGTCCAAGTAAGAGGCTGGAACATCCACTGTGTCTTTAGTATTGTCAGCTACGCCTTTTTGGACTTCAGCTGGGGTGGTCAAGCCATTCAAGTTGACATTCAAATCTTTAGTCGCTACGAGATTGCTCAAATCAGCCTTGCCGTCTTTGGCACCGTATACCTTGATAGTAGCTTTATAACTTTGAGTGCCGTTTTGTTTCAAGAGGTCAAGCAAATCTTTGTCTGATTTACCTTGAGTTCCTGCCAAATCTACTTCGTAGAAGTAGAGACCTTTGCCCAATTTTTCTACTGGTGGAAGAGCTGGATTTTTAGCTGAACCATTGTCTGACCATGGAGCCTTGTCGGATGCTTTCAAAATCAGACGAGTCAACATACCGTCACCTGCGAAGAGTTCATATGGAATAACTTGGTTAACACCAGCTGTGAATGGGCCTGGGAAGTTGGCTTTATCCAAATAAGTGGCTGGAACATCCACTGTGTCTTTAGTGTTGTCGGCCACGCCTTTTTGGACTTCAGCTGGAGTAGTTGCTGGTTGCGCTTCATTTGCTTCACGGTCTTGTCCAGAAACTGTAGGCGCAGGATTTATCGCAGGTTTAACCGCTTCCTCTGTTTCTTTCTTAGATTCTGGTTTTGCTTGCACTTCTTCTTTTGGCGCTACCACTTGGTCTTTATCAGCTACATTCACTTTTTCTGGAGAGCTTGTAGCATCCAAGCTTGCTTTAGGTGTTGAGTCTACCTGTTCTGAAGGAAGAGCTGTATCGACTGCTTCTTTGAGAAGTTCTGCTGGTAAGTCGCTCTTTTCACTCACCGAAGTCGCGTCTGGCACAACTTGAGCAGGGGTTGGATTGACCACATCGGCACGTACAGAACTTGGCTGACCAACTAGGACAAAAAAGCCACTTGCCACAACAACTGAGGCAACACCGACACTAAGACGGCGAATAGACCAACGAGTATATCTTTGATTTGGATTGAATTTCATAGGATTCTCCTTAGAGTTTTTCTTTATTTGATGACTCTAGTATAATCTCCTAAAATTAAAAAGGATTAAGAAAAAGTTAAAATTTTTCTTAAATCCCTCTTATAAAATACTCATATTAATTAAATCCATAAACAGATTTGGTGATTTGATAGACGACATTGGAAAGTTTGCGAGCTGGCAAGACTGAATGTTTGGTCAAACGGCTGAGCATGGTCTTGCGAATGGCTTGAAAGACCTCTGGATTTTCCTGCTGAATATAGGTCCACAGCTCCCGTTTTTTAGCTAGATGCTCTGCTGTACCTGCTCGATTGAGCAAGGCACTGGAAATAACCGTCGTAATCTCAATATGATTCAGTAGATATTCTCTCATTTTGGGATGGCTCACTTTGGACAAATCAAGCTGGTCTACCAAGAGTCGATTGACCTTGAGTTGCTGGTCAATGCGCTTAATCATCACTTGCTCATTGACAGACTGGTCCTCACGCCCAATCAAATAACGATAGAAATCGACAGGCAGATAGTACATGGTCTTGACCTGCTGAAGGGGAGTAAAGACAAAGAGATTGTCGACATAAAAAGTATGCTCAGGCAGTTGGAACTGGCTTACTCGCAACAAATCTGTCCGGTAAATCAGCGAGTGCATCATAATATACTGGCCTTTTGAGAAATTTCCGACCTGGTCCCAGCCAAAAATCTGCTGGACAGGCAAGACGGACTCATAACTCATACTCTTCTTGCGAGACTGACTTTCCTTTTCATAGACAAAATTGGTCACAAAGGCATCCACTTCCTGCTCCTCGCTCTCTAGTTCCTGCAAGGTTTCAAGAATTTTCAGGTAAGCACGGGGATCCACCCAGTCATCACTATCAACCACTTTAAAATAACGACCAGAAGCCTCTGCCAAGCCGCGATTGACAGCACCGCCATGACCCTTATTTTCCTGATAAATGGCTCTAACGATATTAGGATACTTACTGGCTAAACGCTCAGCGATTTCCTGAGTCTGGTCCTGAGACCCATCATTGATAATCAAAATCTCAACTTGCTCACCACCAATCACTAGCGACTCCACACAGTAATGAAGATAGGCTGCGGCATTATAGCTAGGGATGGCGATAGACAATAACTTCATAATCTACTCCTTTAGGGGACTGATTTTTTCTTTCTCTCTTGTCACTTCTTTCTATTCTACCATAAAGTCCAGCTTCTGAAGGACTTTTACTGGAATACAAGGGTTTCTGACTCTATTTCCTATCTTGGACATCAAAAAAGAGGGGATTCCCCTCCTTACGAATTTAATTCTGCCAAGTCATCTAGATACTGGTTATTAATCACCGCCAAGATATAGGCATCTGCTTTCAAGAGGTCATTAGGACCAAACTGGACATCCAGTGGTGAATTTTCTTGTTCACGAAATCCTAGGACATTGAGATTGTATTTGCCACGTAAATCTAGCTGGCTCAGGCTTTGACCTGCCCAAACACTCGGAATTTTCATCTCCACAATAGACACATTTTTATCCAGCTGAAAAACATCAACATTGTTATGAAAGAGAATGGTCTGCGCTAGAGACTGCCCCATTTCATACTCAGGTGAAATCACCGAGTCAGCACCGATTTTTTCTAGCACCTTCTTAGCTGTCTGGCTTTTGACCTTGGCAATAACCCTTGGTACCCCTAGACTCTTACAATGCATGACTGCAAGCACACTCGACTCTAGATTTTCCCCTGTTGCCACTACAACCGTATCACAGGTATCAATTCCTGCAGTTCTGAGGAGTTCCTCATCTGTAATATCTCCAACAACTCCACGCGCCAAAACTGGCTCAAATTGATTGATGCGCTCGGCGTGGTCGTCAATGGCAATGATATTCATATCTTGCTTGGCAAGGGCCGCAAGGACACTACTCCCGAAAATCCCCAAACCTAAAATTCCAATCGTACGATCTGACATCGTTCTTCCTTTCTTATCCAATACTAATATCTGCTTTCATATACTGAATCAAATCTTTCTTATCAGGCTGGTAATCCGCTAGACTAACCAACAAGGTCAAAGGACCGATACGGCCAATAAACATGAGCACCATGACAATGCTGAGGGCTAACTTGCCCAGTTCTGGCGTCAGATTTGCCGTTACACCAACTGTCGCAAGGGCTGAAATGGTCTCAAACATGAGGTAGATAAATCGCGGTGTTCCTTCTGCTGTAATTCCCAGCAACACCAAGCCCAACAGGAAGGTCATCAAAAAGATAATGAAGACACTAAAGGATTTTTGGACTGTGCGAGTCTCAATGGTTCTCTGCGCAACATTGGCATGAGGTAAGCCCAGCAATTCACTACGCGCAAAGACCAACAGGACAAAGAAAGTCGTAATCTTGAGCCCCCCAGCCGTCCCTCCAGGCGCTCCACCCAGAAACATCTGTAAGATATAGATAAACAAGGTCACAGGCCGAGCTTGGGTGTAGTCAATAGAAGCAAAACCGGCCGTTCTCATACTGACAGTTTGGAAAAAGCTAACTAGCACTTTCTCTGGAACACTGAGATTGCCAATGGTCCCTGGATTGTGCCACTCCGTAAAGAGTGTGGATACTGTCCCAAACAGCAAAATCCCTGCAGTCAAGAAGAGGACCAACTTGGTGTGGAAACGCAGACGGCGTTTTTTCTTCTTGTCAAACTGGGTTGCCAAGTCAAACCAGACCATAAAGCCAAGACCACCCGTGATAATCAAACCAGCAATAACCAGATTGATCAAGGGATCCGTCTGAAAAGCCACTAAACTGCTACTGCCAAAATTATCAAAACCAGCATTACAAAAGGCTGAAATAGCTAAGAAGATAGAGGTAAAAATGCCCCGTCCCCAGCCGAATTCAGGAATAAAACGGAAACTAAGAAGAAAGGCACCCAAGCCCTCCACCAGAAAAGTCGTCAAAAAGATGGAACGCATAAAGGCCTTCAGCGAGCGAGTCTCCCCGTAACTAAAGCTCTCCTGAATAGTTTCACGACTGCGAAGACTGAGCTTTTGCTTCCCCTGAATATAAAAGACCCCGATAAAGGTCATGAGCCCCAGACCACCAATCTGTATCAAGAGCATACAAATCAACTGCCCCCAGACATTATAGGTAGTAGCCACTGGTTGCGTAGAAAGGCCAGTCACACAGACCATGGACACCGTCGTAAAAAGATGGTCAAAATAAGTGGCCTGCGAATCACTCGCCTGAACAACAGGCGAACTCAAAAGAAGAGAGCCTATAAAAATAACTCCAGCGAAACTCAGAAAAATTCGACGAGCAGGCGAAAGTCCGCCCAAGGCTCTTTCAATTTTTTTCACAAATAATTTGAATAACATACATCCATTGTACCATAAAAAGAAGAATAGTAGCTAAAACTGAGAGGCTATCTCAAGACAGAGTTCCAAAGCCTTCTCGAAAGCTTCTGCACCCCAGTCACGACTATCGTACTGGTCCAAGTCTGCTAAGGAATCAGCTGTGAACAGCAACTCTCCCCAGAGAACTCCACGCAGTTGGGCTACTGCCGCAAGCGCAGAACACTCCATCTCCACAACAGCACAGCCTTCTTCCTTACGATAAGCCACCTTTTCAGCCGTTTCTCTGTAAAAACCGTCTGTCGTCCAGGTCATGACTTCTTCATAAGGAATCCCTCTAGCTTCCAAAACTCGCTCAATAGCTGCAATAGCCTCTGGCTGCATTTCCATATAACGAGAAGCTGCCACATAGTGATAACTAGCTCCTTCATCTCGCAAAGCGCGAATAGGGACTAGAAAGGCATTTTCTTCTATATCAGCTAGCACACCACAGGTTCCGGCGGAAATAATCTGCTCCACACCATAGCCAATCAACCAATCCATAAACTGGGCTGCTGGAGCTGAACCAACAGGAGCCTGAGCCAGACAGATCTCCTCGCCCTTGTAGTTGAAGACATAGACTGGATAGGTCTTGGTGGCAGAAATGAATTCGCCGACAGAGTCCGCCCCTACTTCCCTCGCATAGCGGTCAATCTCTTCACCTAAAAATGCATAGACACACTTCTTGGGCAAGTGCAAATCCAGCCCCTCGTGATTGGGCATGATAACTGCCTGAGGGTTGTCATCAAACTCTAAAATAGGAATCGCATGTTTCTGAATCATAACCCACCTCCTCTAATTTTGTACTATTGTATCAAAAGCTGACAAAGTGTCAAGGAGGGGGTTGATGAACTGAGGAGAAAAAATCTCAGTATTCTTGGAATTCTCGACACTAAGTGATTTTATAAATCATAAGGAATTAGAGTAAACATTACAAACGTAGCCCCTCTGTAATTAATCTTCAGAGGGGACGTTATATATTAGTAGTTGTTGCTGATAACTGTTACCTTGAAAGAAAAGTATTTATGTCGCACTCTATCTGGAAGTTGTTATCAAATTTTTAAAAGATTAACTTCCAAGATGATCATTCACTATAAAGAGCTTTTAACTCCCTCTTTAAATATTCAGCTAGATGTTGATGAGCAAAGATGTCAGCATTCTGTTCCGCTGTAGGATTATAGTTTGTATTGGTATTTACATCATACACATAAATATCTCTGCTTTCTGATTGAACCCATTCTATAGCTGCCACATCAATATGAGCATTTTTAAGGAAGGCTTCATAAGCTTCTTTTTGAGATTCTGGTAGAGGTTCTGTAATTTGGAATTTTTCAGAAGTTTCCAGTTGTTCTGGTCTCTTACCGATTTGACAACCATCTGCTGGACAAAGTTGGAAACCATCTGAAGAATCAATTGAAACAGTATAAAGGAACTTCTGATTGATAAACTCTGAACGACGGATACGACCATCACTTGGTTTAATATAAGCCTGCAACAAGGTAATACCATCTACTGAAGGTTCAAAAGCAGAACTATTAACATAAGCTTCTAGTTCTTCTTCATTTTGGAAAAGTTGTACTCCTAATCCCTTTCCTGCTCTATTATGCTTGGTAATCAAAGGATAGATATTCAATTTTCTTGCTGCTTCAATAATATTTTCCGGTCCCAAAACAGCAACTGTTGCTGGAGTCTCAATACCAGATTCATTTAATTTCAAATATTGTTTCACCTTACTGATTTCTAGATTGATGGCTCCCGTTCCATTAACTACTTTACGTCCATGAGCCTCTAGCCACGTAAGCACCTGCTCCGTAAACTCTGGTGCATAGCGATGCCCTCTCGTATGAGAAGATGCGGACATCCTATTATAAAAAATTCCTTGTGGAGGTGGGCTTTGAAGATCTAATATCCCACTCGATAGATCCCATAATTCATAAGGTACTTGTATTTTTTCTAACCATTTTACTAAATGCTGTGTCCATTCAATATTTTCATGAATCACATAAACTTTTGCGTTACTCATAAGTCCTATCTCCTTTAAGAAAAGTTAACTGACAATTGATGTTGCTTGTCTTCCTCTAAACTATAACCTTCTGTTTTTTCAATGACACTGACCGTTAATATTTGACCCAAAACATTGATCATTGTACGACCAGCATTCACAAAGAAATCAACTGCAAAAATCAAGGCCACTCCTTCTACTGGCAATCCAAGCTGGGGTGCTGCTGCCAACAAAACTACGATAGCTCCTGATGGAACAGTAGCTGCAGTTTTCCCAATTAATGTCAAAAGTAAAACTGTAAATAAGAGACTTGATAATGAAAATTGGATACCGTAAGCATGTGCGATAAAAATAGTGGCTACTGAAAAATAGACAGCTGCTCCTTCTAGATTAAAAGTATATCCTAAAGGGACAACCAAATCAATCGTATTCTCATCATGTCCCTGTTTCTTTAAATCCTTTAATAGGGACGGTAACACAACACTCGAACTACCTGAAATAAATGCTAGAGTCAAGAGGCTCCAATTTTCACGAAAAGCGGTCAAATATGGAACTTTAAAGATAGAGGCAATCAGAGGGAAAACAACTAAAATGAGAACTCCATAAGCCAAATAAGTTCCGATAACAAATTGACCAAGTCCAACTAACTTATCAATCCCTGTACTAGCGACATCTTTTGCAATAAAGCCAAAGATTCCGACAGGAGATAATTTTACAATAACAGTTATAATTTTATAAATAGCTTCAATCCAGATCTGGAAACCTTCAAGAATTTTTTGGGTTTTATCACTCTTCAAGCTACCAATTCCATAACCAAGAAATATAGCAAAAACAATAATTGGAAGAAGAGAGCCTTCTGAAATTGACTTCACAATATTTGATGGAATAAAACCAAGTAAAAACTCACTCAATTGGACATTATTAGCTATCCCATCGATATTACCACCAGTTTGGCCAATATTCACACCTTGACCAAATCCCAAATAATAACTAGCAAATACAAATAATAAAGTAATCGCAGTTGTAACAGCAAAAAAGTAGAGTAAGGTCTTCGTTAAAATTTTACCAAACGATTTTTTTCCAATAACACTAGCCACTGCAACTACTATAATTGGGAATATTAGTGGAATAATGACCATGTTTACCAATTTGATGAATGCTTGTCCTAGAAATTGATAAAAACCTGCAAATTGTGGCCAGATTACTGCAAAAATAACACCTAAAATCAAAGCTAGCAATAATTGCAAACCGAGTGAAAGTTTTGACCATAAATTAACTAATTTCATAAAATAACCCCTTTGCTTTTATTTGCTAATTATTCTACTACGAATCTTCTAGCTTGACTAATATATATTTTCTATTGTGACCATAAAAAAGATTTATAACAATATCTCAAAGTGTCGTCATATCTATTTCGCTATCCATTATGAATTTTTTATGTTAGAAAAACACCACCATCTAAACTACTCAACTAGATGGAGCAATTCCATAATGATCAAGAAGAGTGACTTCAAGTATCAAATCTACAAAAAGAGGCTGAGTAAAAAGTCTTTGAAATCAGAAAAACGCATAATATCAGGTAATGAACAACCTTGATATTATACGTTTTATTGTTGAAAGATTTACTTCATTTTTCTTGAAATTGAGTTTTTCCCAGCCTCTTTTACTTCTATTTCACAGATATCTCCTTAATCACACGCGCAGGATTACCAGCTAGGACAACGTTGTCGCCAAAGGACTTAGTGATTACAGCCCCTGCTCCAGCAACAACATTATTACCCAATGTCACTCCAGGAAGGACAATGACACCACCTCCAGCCCAGAAATTGTCTCCGATAGTAATAGGCTTGCCGTATTCCACACCTGAATTACGTTCCTGCGGGTCCAATGGATGGAGGGGAGTCAAGAACTGACAGTTGGGACCAATCATCGCATTGTCCCCGATGCGAATCGGACAAACATCCAGCATGGTCAAGTTCCAATTAGAATAAAAATTTTCCCCTAGATGAGTATTGACCCCATAATCGACCACCAGTCGTGGATTGACAAAGATATTTTGTCCGGTTGACCCAAACCAAGCCTTGATGATTTCGACTCCCTTCAAGGGATCTTCTTCCTTGTTAAAGGCAGACTGTTTTTGGCGAGAAGCCTGAGCCAAGGCTCGCAATTCTGGATCCGATGGACGGTAAACCTCTCCCGCTATCATTTTCTGGTATTCACTGGTCATTGTATTCTTCTCCTTGTTCCCTACTATCATATCAAATTTTCTACATATCTGACTAGAATAAGGAGCACTTTCTACAATTGATCCTCTGATTGTCATCATATCCTATCTAAACGAATACGGGTCACAATTCCGTCTGGGTCTGTGATTTCCAACTGTCTCGATGTCAGCCATTTGATTGGTGCATCAACTTCTTGTGCTCGTTGCGCAATCGTTAACAGTTCTTCTTTACTAGCGACCTCAATGACATAGTAGGCCAAACCTGGCAAGCCTTGCTTACGCGGAGCCAGATCTTTTCCTCCCCATTCGTTGACTGCCAAATGATGATGGTAATCTCCAGCCGCAATCCAACTAGCACTAGGTACACTGAATTTATCCTCTAACCCTAACACCTTTTGATAAAACCGGCTAGACTTTAGACTATCCTTGACGGAAAGATGAATATGCCCCATTCTCGTACCGTCTGCTAGGATAAAGGGCTCTACTCTTTCCCCCAACTCATAGATATCCTGCGCTGCAAGGGCCTCAGTGACCCCGATAATACGCCCATCTTCTCGAATATCCCATGTGGAAACCGGCTTATCTCGATAGAGTTCAATGCCATTCCCCTCCAAATCTTCTAAGTAAAGGGCCTCACTGTAACCATGGTCAGCACCACCGACAAGAGGAATCTGCAAATCCGTCAGATGTTTCAAGACATCAGCCAAAGTCTTGCGTGTCGGCAAGAGAATAGCCAGATGGTAAAGGCCATAATGTTCCCTTACTTCTCCGCTCTCTTGTGTTTGAATCAACTGTACCAAGGCTTTTCCACCAAGGCCTAGAATGACCTCTGTCTCAGTTTGAGATAAGATTTCTAAACCAATGATTTGCTGATAAAAGGCAGTTTGACTGGCCAAATCCTTTACATTTAAAACTGCCTCTGCCAAATAAATGTGGCTCTTGTATTCATAGGTCATAACTATTTCTCTCTTTAATTGTAACTTTAATTATTACAACTATTATATAATTTCCATCAAGAAAGTCAAGCCAGACAACTTATAGAAACTCCCCTAGCAAAAACAACCCCAGAAAAATCTTCTAGGATTGTTTTGTGTTTATTTAACAAGACTAGCAAAGTTATTTCTCAAATCAACGTTTTCTGTGGGATTGAGATACATCTTATCACCATTGGTCGTTGGTGAGTGGAAAACGATTCCTTCGCCAGTGTCTGTAATAGCAAAGAAGTAATTGTGAACGGTTGGATAGTTATCCCAATTACTGTAGGTCTCTACAATGCGATATTTGGCAGTACCACTACCTGTTTTTGAATATTCCGCATCTAGTTTGCTACCATCTTTCCAGTAAAGCATGTCAGCTCTAATGTTACCAACTGCGATTCCTTTTTGATAGTTAGGTTGACCCATTTCATCACCCCAACTCTTCATAAAGCTTGCTAAAGCAGCGGATTTATCAGCTGTCCAAGGACCGGTTTCTTCTGTTTTGGAAGGAGTCGTTTCCTTGACTTCTTTCTTGCTTTCACTCGATGAACTGCTAGTACTGCTACTACTTGCTTCCGATTTAGAAGAAGAGGAAGAGCTAGCACTCGTTTCTTCCTTAGCTGGGGTAAATTTAAACTCTTCCCATGTAAACTTGTCTGCCGTAACTTCGTCAGCTTCTGATTTACCAAAGTTCTCAAGCAATTTCTTATCCGTAATCTTGATAGACTTGCTATCCACTTTTGTAGGTCCCTTGGCACCTTCTAGTTTGTAAAGAGTTCCTTCCCCTTCACCTGATCCAGAAGACCAAGTCAAAGCCAAGACCTCACCTGTCTTAAAGAATTTCATCGAGCTACGAGCACCACCATGCCCTGCTACATAATCCTCTGCTAGCAGGGTTGGTTGACCTTCTTTGAGATAATACAAACCTGTAAAGAAGTAATTCTTCCCTGCGGTTTGGCTACCTACCAACATTTCAGACTGGCCATCTCCATCTAAATCTAGGAAAGTATAACGTTGTTTTGAAGGATCTGCTGCAGCTGCTTCGATGACCCATGAGTTTATCATATGGTCAGATTTGTGAAGCTTGGCTTCGATATCTGGAGCCTGTTTCTTACCAGAAGACAAGATAACCTCATAATCCTCAAAAACACTCTTATAAAGGTCTTCTGCCTTTGTCTCATCCTGCTCCTTAGAGCCACCAAAAAAGTTTTTCAAAGGCTCTGGTAAAGCAATTGAACTACAAGCAGTCAAGCAGGTTACTGACAGAGCCATAGCCAACCCTAACATCCATTTCTTTTTCATAACACTATTTTTCCCCTTTTTCTCCTTTTTTATTCATTATATAAGAAGGACTGGAAAAAAATGCAATTAAAATCCTTAAAAAGTTTTTGTAAACTGTAATAAGATCAGATTTATTTATATATCTACAGAAAAAGGAGAGGATATAATATTTGTAATGGGTAAATCCCCTATAGATATCATAAATCGGGATATACATAAGGAAATCATCGCTAAACTGGAGTACAATGCTCCATTTTGTCCTGATTTCGGAATCCAAATGAAGAAACATGACTTTCAAAAAAGCTATCAAATTTATTGCTATAAATATATATGGTGCTCCCATAGCAATAGTTAAAACAACTTTTCTTAATGCTAAAATTATCCTCTATCATCTCTATGAAAATCTCTCGTTACTATCAAATTGGAAATTTCATGCTCAATTTTTTCTTTTTCTAACACTCAATCCCAAACCCAAGAGAAGTCCGATTGACCCAAGCACAAATAAGTTTTTATCATCAGTATTCGACGTCCTTGGTAACTCCTTAGCAGAATTCGCTAATTTTCTATCAGAACTAAGAATCACATTCTCATTCGAAGGAATTAGAAGTGTTTTCTTGTCTTCTTCTCCTTCTACAGCTTTGGTCCCTATTAAGACAACTTGATAGATCGGTTCCTTGGTAATATTGTTAGATAGCACACGACGTGTTTCTACACCATTGTCACTACTAATTTCTGTAATGATGGTACGCTGACCTTTCTCTCCTGCAATCAAGACCTTGGTTTGACCTTTTGGTAAGTTAGCACTATCCCTATATTCAGTAGTAAAGTCAGTTTCCTCTATGCGGATTTCCACACTTGGTGTTTCAACTATTGGAGATAGAGGACCATCTTCTGGCAGAGTACGACCGATAACCTTCGACCCCTGATAGATGATTGTTGGGGTTGCTTCTTGCTCAATCTCACTTGTTTGAGAGAGGATCATTCCAGTACGTATTCCATGGTCTGTTTCATAGATCGTTACAATCTTACGCTGACCTGCACGACCTTGAACGGTCTGACTTTGACCTTTCAGAAGCGAAGTGTCCTCACGGTACACAAGCACTGGTGCGATTTCTTCTGTGCTAACAACGTTTTCTCGACTCTTAATAGGCTTAGTACCAACTAGGGTAATTTCAGGTTGAGAATCCACTACATTTTCCTCACGGACAGAGAGGACCTTGTCTGTTTTCACACCATCTAATGTTTGGTATAGCTTCACAACAGTCTTAGAACCTGCACGACCTGACTGTTTCAGCTGAGTTTGATCTGTATAAAGATCAGAGCTAACCTCAGTCAAGCGTTCGTACGGAATTGATACCGTTTCACGAACTTCTTCTTTCCCTTCAATAGCTTTGATCCCTATTAAGACAACTTGATTAATCGGTTCCTTGGTAATAGTGTTAGATAGCTCACGACGTGTTTCTACACCATTGTCACTACTAATTTCTGTAATAATGGTACGCTGACCTTTCTCTCCTACAATCAAGACCTTAGTTTGACCTTTTGGTAAGCTAGCACTATTCCTATATTCAGTAGTAAAGTCAGTCTCCTCTATACGGGTTTCCACACTTGGTGTTTCAACTATTGGAGATAGAGGACCATCTTCTGGCAGAGTACGACCGATAACCTTCACACCCTGATAGATGATTGTTGGGGTTGCTTCTTGCACAATCTCACTTGTTTGAGAGAGGATCATTCCAGTACGTATTCCATGGTCTGTTTCATAGATCGTGATAATCTTACGCTGACCTGCACGACCTTGAACGGTCTGACTTTGACCTTTCAGAAGCGAAGTGTCCTCACGGTACACAAGCACTGGTGCGATTTCTTCTATGCTAACAACGCTTTCTCGACTCTTAATAGGCTTAGTACCAACTAGGATAATCTCGGGTTGAGAGGCAACTATATTTTCCTCACGGACAGAGAGAACCTTGTCTGTTTTCACGCCATCCAGTGTTTGGTATAGCTTCACAACAGTCTTAGAACCTGCACGACCTGACTGTTTCAGCTGAGTTTGATCTGTATAGAGATCAGAGCTAACCTCAGTCAAGCGTTCGTACGGAATTGATACCGTTTCACGAACTTCTTCTTTCCCTTCTACAGCTGGAATACGAGTGTAGTCAATTATCATATCACGTGTAACATCTTCTGGAAGGGAAAGAATATAACTTCTTCCATCCTGTGCTAAAACTAGGTTTTTACCTTGATATTTAGCTTGATAACCTGTCACAACTGGAGCCGTTGACTGATCTGTTCCAACACGTCCTGCATTACTACGGTCGTTAGGATAAGTTATTTTTATTGTCTCTGACGGTAATTTTAGTACCCATTGTCCAAGTTTACGATAATGAATAGCATCCACTCTTGCTGGGATATCTGGAGTACTTGATAATTCTGGTTTCCCCAATTCATTTGCTAGGTAACCACTCACAACTGGAGCTGAAACTGCTGGAAATTTATTTTGTTCAGCAATCCAACCCGTATAAAGAACAGCTTTGGTTACAAGATTAACAGTTGCTGTTCTTCTATAATTAAGAACAGCTTCGTGAGCAGGCGCAATTTCCTCACCTTGTGTATTCAAGAAACGAGTCGTACGACTAACCGACTTCTGTAAGTCTTTTTCTGTCAAACCAGCTGGCCAAGTAAGCTTCAACTGGCTATCTACCAATGAATCTTTTTCTTTATACTGACTAGCATCAATCTTCTCCACCCTTGGTGTAAGCACAATAGTAAATTGAGTAACCACACGACTGTTGTCACCATAAACAGGAGTTAGTATCTGATGAAATTCATCTGTAACAATCCGATAACCTTTGTTCAAGAAAGATAAAATTTCCCTGTCTACAGACTTACTATCAATCACTTCACCTGTTTTTCCAGTTAAAGAAACAGTTGATAAGACCGCTTTATTAGATTGATTCACAAAACGAATCTGAGCACTTTGATTATCTTTATCATAACGAATGATGCTATCTTGGGTGGCATCATCAGGACGTGGTGCTAGATATCCTTCTGCTGGACGATCCGTATTTTTCAAGGTCAAATAATTCCCATCTTTCCCAATCGCACGGTAACCCGCTATATAAGGAATGGTAACCGTACTATGATTGCCGATAACACTCGCATCTAAATAGCTATTGGGATAAGATATCCTATTCATTTCAGAATTTGGAGTTTGAACAATCCAAGAACCTAATTTCTTATAACGGACACTAGTTGTCACCGAAATTGGTACCAAAGTATGAACATCTTTTTCGATATTTTGGTTAGTAATCAAAGATCTATCAGCCAAATATCCAGCCTGTATAGGAACAACAAGACTGCCAAACTCTGACTTAGCCAAGACCCAAGAACCATAAGTAACCGTACCTTTAACCAGATCAACAATAGCATTACGACTATAAGCGACTGTCTGTACTGTATCTGGGAAAACTTTTCCGTCATCAGCAACATAATGTATAGTTCGGATTACAGTTCTATTCAAATCATCGTAGCTCAAACCAGCTGGCCACCTTAAGTCATTGTTGATATCAGGATAAAGGAGAGAATCTGCCACTTTTGGATCCGTTGGTTCAACAGTGCGAGTACGGATTGGCAGACGAACATTGGTAGTATCCAGTGGAATATCTGTCACGCTATCCAAAGTCCCTGTTTGAATACCTGTTACAGTCGCCCCCTCATCCTCTGGTTGCCATTGGAAAAGAAGGGTACGATTATCATATTGAGTAACAAAAGGCAGTTTTCTACCATTAGATAATGTTAAAACCAGGCCTTTTCGAGCAAGTACCTCACCATCATAACGTATAGAAACTAATTTATCATCTGTCGTCACTTGAGCAGAAACTGCCCGAACCGTTGGATTTAAGAAATCCCAGTTAAACTTTCTAAAGGAAAGAGTATAGTCATTTTCACCATCTTCACTGTGCTCATAGAGAAGACCAAACTCACCATTACCTAGATTTTGAACAGAATTATAAGCAAACTTACCAGCTTGGACCAAATTATGTCTGATCCATTTCAAACTACCATCTGATTGAACTTCTGCAAGTCGAGCATAACCATTTTCACGACCACGTCCATTAGCATTTACTAATACAATGTACTCCCGACCATTTTGCACAGTGTGAACTGCTGAAAGTTGTACATAAACATCTGGAATATCACTAATTGTTTCAACAGCACCCCAAGTAGCACCACCATCTTTACTAGTAGAAAATTGAACATGACCACTTCGATTACGCATAAACATCTTGAGTGTTCCATCGTTTAACTCGACAACAGTAGCCTCAGTCAATTCTGCTGCTGTGTTTCTCATAGTATTAGAATTCAAAGCTTCCCCTCTGAAGATACGACCATCATTAGGAGAAGCTCCCATATGCCAAGTCAAACCATGATCATCAGAATAAATTACACGAGAAGACTGAGAACCATTGAGATGAGATACATAATTAGTTGAATACATAGGTACTACTAAACGCCCTGCATATTGACCATGCTTCAATGCAATACCTGAACCTGGACCCGTACCCAAAAATTTCATCCAATCTTTCTTTATCTGGGGTGTAATGTCCCTTGGTGCTGACCAAGTTTTTCCGTCATCATTGCTCTCTGAAATCCATATAAAATTATCCTTGGCTACACGAAAAGGCGAGTCAGTTGTTGGGGTAAAATATATATTTCCCACTAACTTACTACCATTATACAAATCACCTGTATCACTGTACTTATTTTCAGACTGAGTCGATTTAGTGATTACATGATAAGATGTCTTTTGATTATTACTATCATAAATATAATCATCTTCCCGAATAGTATATTTCTCATTACCCTTATATACTATCTGATATGTTCGACCATTGACAACTGTATAAGACTCTTCACGAGTAACACTCATACCCAAAATTCCTTGTCCTTCTGGAAAGACATCGTAGATAGAATAAATTTTCTTTGTCTTGGAATCTTGTACTAAAACCATATCAATAGAAGTAGGAGAACCAATATTAGCATTTCTAGCTCTTGGATTATCACGAATATTTAAAATATTAATTCGTTCACCCCAAGTTTTGCCTCCATCCTCACTTCGACGAACAACCATTCCAATATCACCCCAGTCAGAATAATGCAAACGACGTTCATCTGCCCCTGCAATTATTGTACCATCATTCGTTTTCAGCAAAGATGGTATACGATAAGAATAAATCCCATCACTATTTTTCTGACCATTCAATCCAGACTGAAAAACAGCCTTATTATCTGTTAATTCAGCTGGATCAAGAGCCTTGTTCCCCTCAGGATCTCGAAGAAAAATAGTACTTCGTTGTCCTACCTCTGTGTCACTGAAGGCATAATCATAAATCGTTAGATTACGGATATCTAGATTAGTCCCCCAAACTTTACCATTTCCACGTTGCATAGCTCCTAACTGCATATTGGTCAAATTTTGCATAGCTGTCAAAAAAAGACCAGATTTAGCAGAAGATTTTGATAACCTACCATTAACATAAAGTTTCGCCTCACCGGCATCTACATTAACATTAGGTCGAGAAATAGTAAAGGTTAACGAATTCCACTCATTAGGACGAATACTTTCCTTTCCATCTTCAAAACGATCGTACTGATAGCTCCCCTCTTTTCCTGTTCTAGCCTCTACAACAGGCTTGTTTCCACTTACTCCTAAAAGGAAATACTCATTTCGACTTGAAGTACTAGAGGTAGAAAATACACTATATAAATTCGGTACCGTTTCTGTTGCTTTAAACTCAACATGAACAGTAGCATTGGTCAAATTCTTGACTTTTGGTAGATCTGAACTAAGGTCAGTACTCTTATCTGCATTATTATTTGTCTCCACGTCATCTACCGATACCACTTCTGAATTCTTGAATATCTCACGAGCATAGTAATCGTCTTCTTTTTTCATCTCCTCAGCACTAGCTGTTACCTTGACTACTGGAGCATCTTCTACTGTATTTGTATGATTAGATATTTTGTTGGAAGTATCATCACTAGAACTGGACACCGTACTGCTTCCTATAACATCAGTTCCTTCTATAACAGCAGGTTCTTTCTCAAGTTCAGCTGCACTAACAGGACTAGACACTGAAGCTCCAAAAACCAACGCTGTACCTAATAAAACAGAACAAAGCCCAACTTTATACTTACGAAAAGAGAATAGTTGTCGCTGATTTGATGATTTTATTATTTTTTCTTTCATATTAAACCAATTTCTAACAATCAAAGGATACTATTTTTGAAGACTGAAATTTTGTCTATCAAAATCCTATAAATTTAATTATACCCCAATTATCAAGTCAAGTGCAAGAAAGTTGTTCTTCTGATTAAGTGAACATCTTGCAATCTATTTGACTTGGCTAAACAGCTTCTCTTTCTAATTTCTAGGCTCAGGCTAAAACAGTTCACTGGAATGTTTTACTCCAACATCTAAGCCGTGCTATGAGTCGTGTGCGTGTTCAAATTATGAATCAGTTTGAGCGAAAATCTCATGAATACAAGACTATCAAGCGTTACTGGAAACTCATTCAACAGGATAGTCGTAAACTCAGCAATAAGCGTTTTTATCGCCCTACTTTTCGTATGCACTTAACCAATAAAGAGATTCTTGATAAACTATTAAGCTATTCAGAATACTTGAAACACCACTATAATCTCTATCAGCTCTTGCTTTTTCACTTTCAGAATAAAGAGCCTGACAAATTTTTCGGACTCATTGAGGACAATCTAAAGCAGGTTCATCCTCTTTTTCAGACTGTCTTTAAAACCTTTCTAAAGGACAAAGAGAAAATAGTCAACGCCCTTCAGTTACACTATTCCAACGCAAAATTGGAAATGACCAATAATCTCATCAAACTTATCAAGCGCAATACCTTTGGTTTTCGGAACTTTGAAAACTTCAAAAAAAGGATTTTCATCGCTCTGAATATCAAAAAAGAAAAAGTCTGGGACAAAAGCTGTACTGCACCCCAAAAGTTAGACAGAAAAAATCTAACTTTTGGGGTGTTTTATTATGAAATTGAGTTATGATGATA